>NZ_JBEYFS010000260.1:0-15866 GCF_040634475.1 Streptomyces sp. NPDC007095 | reverse complement strand
CGGCATCGGCCCCCTGCACACCGGCGACCACCGCGCCGAACGAGGCTCCGGGGCCCCCGCCGGACGCACCACCGGCTCCCCCACCGGGCAGCCCTCCGGTCACTCCACCGGGCGCGGCATCGCGCGTACGGGCCGCGCCACGCGGGACACCGGCGCCCGTGCCCGTACCCGCTCGTGAATCCGCACCGGGACCCGCGTGGGGTGAACCGGCACCGATGCCTCCCTCACCCCCGGGACCCTCGAAGTCCTGTACCGGCACCGGGTCGTACCCGCACAGTGCCTCCTCCGCGGCTCCGGCGGCCAGGCCGGTCAGCATCACCCGGCCGTCGTCGCAGACGAGCACCGTGCGCACGGTGATGTTGCGGTGGACCCATCCGTGCGCGTGCAGCACCCTCAGCGCGGTGACGACGTCGGCGGCGACCTCGGCCGCCCGATAGGGGCTCAGCGGCTTCTCGGCGAGCAGCGCGGCCAGCGACCGTGCGGGCACCAGCTCACTCACTATCCACAACGACCCGCCTTCGGCGAACACGTCGAAGACCTGGTCCAGCCGGGGATGGTCGGGAATCTGCGCGGCGGCCTGCGCCGCCTCGATCGCCCGTCGTACGGCGGGTTCGGTGGGCCTGCGCGTGGTCCGTGCGGAGGCGCGCCGCACCCCGCCGTCCCGCGCCACGAACCCCTCGGGCAGCCCGTCCGCGTCGAGCATCTCCGCCTCGACGACCTCCGGCAACGGCACCTGCCGGACGAGGACTTCCTGACCGCTGTAGGTGTCGAAGGCCCGGCTCTCGGCGAATTCGTACTCGTCGGAGGGCGGCAGCGGCAGGCGGTAACGGTCGGCGAGTACCCGTCCCGCGTAGTCGTCCACGATGCCTCCCCCGGCCGCCCGGTGGTCAATTCCGTTCGCCTTGCGCCCCGTTACGGCTTCGTACGGTCCGCAACCACTCACGATACGTGCCGGAGGCAACCCGCAATGTCGGGATGCGAGATGTCACCGCCCCGTGACCGACCCCTACAACAGACACCCCGGGCGAACCGGCCCGAACCTCACGACGTGGGCACGCGCTTCACGAC
This sequence comes from Streptomyces sp. NPDC007095, assembly GCF_040634475.1. NCBI lineage: Bacteria > Bacillati > Actinomycetota > Actinomycetes > Kitasatosporales > Streptomycetaceae > Streptomyces > Streptomyces sp. NPDC007095. The sequence continues at coordinate 14,798 of NZ_JBEYFS010000260.1, read as the reverse complement.
GTGGGTTCGAGCCCCTGGCCTCACGACGTGGGCACGCGCTTCACGACGTGGGTTCGAGCCCCTGGCCTCACGACTTCGGCTGGAACGTCTTCGTCAGCGTCTGCCACGTGTCCTTGCGCAGCTGACTGTCCCAATCGGATGCCTTCGCCGTGTACATCAGCCCGTACCCGAGATGATCATTCACGACGAATCCGCGGTCGATCGACCGGTACTTCGTGCCACCGTCCTGATAGGTGAACTCCCAGTCAGCCGTGTTCCAACCGCGGTAGTCCACCTGCTCTATGCGCACCCGCTTGTACTGCGAGCGCACCATGTACCCCTCTTGGTTCTTCCAGTCCGCCACAGGGTCACTCTTGGGCGTGGTCGTCCAGCCGACGAGGAGCTTCTGCCCGTCGGGACCGGTGAAGCGGGCTCCCGCGTCATCCGTCGACTGGTACTTCCACCCCTTGGGCAGCCCGATCTTGAATCCCTGGCCGGCCGTGTACGTCGACACGGCGGTGGAGCCCGAGGAGCCCGACTCCTTGCCGTCGCCGCCCGTCCCGTTCGTGGCGGCGGCGCTGCCCGACGCGTCGGTGTTCGGCGTGCTGCCCGAACTCCCGTCCCCGGCCGACCCGGTGGCACCGTCCGTCTTGTCGCCGCTGTCGGTGTGAGAACCGCTGGTCGCGCCCTTGTCGCCACTGCCCGCGGTCACCCCGTTGGACGCGGCCGCCTTGGTGTCACCGCTCTTGCCGTTCTTCGACCCGCTGCCGTCACCGCCGCCGAGGGTAAGGGCCAGCACGGTCCCGATCACGGCGAGCGCCACGACCACCGCGATGATCAACAGGGTCCGCCGCGGCACCACATCGGTGAGCGGTGCCCGCGGCACGGGCCGCGGCGGCCGCTCGGGCGCCACGGGCCACCCGGAGGCCGGCCTGGCCTCGCCGGCCGAACCGGTGGAGGCGGAACCCCCCGAACCCGCCGAGCCGAGAGCCTCCTTCGAGCCGACGGGACCGGAGGCCGAGCCCACTGGCGCGCCGTCACGCACGCCCGGCTTCGGGGAGCCCTCCGCCGCCTTGCCGCCCTGGCCGGGCGTGACCGTCCCGGACTTCCCCGCAGCCGCGGCGGGCTTCGACACGTCCACGCGCGGCGGAGCCGGGGGAGCCGCCGGAGCCTTCGGAGCGACCGGAGCCGCCCCCTCCACGCCCACCGAACCGGAAGCCGCGGTACCGCCGGCACCACCCGCACCGCCCGCGGTACCCGCGCTGCTCGCACCACCCGTCCCGCCCGCGGCACCGGACTTCGCACGGGCCGTCGCCGCAGCGGTGGCCGCCGCCGTGGCCGTACCGGCGACCGAGGCGGCCTTCCGCACGGAACGCAGCGCCCCGCGCAGCCGCTCCCCGGCCTCCTCGCCCCGCTTGGCCCCGGAACCGCGCGAGCCGCCCGAACTCTTCTTGCCCGGGCCCTCGTCCGGCACCGGCGGCAGCGCCACGACCTTCGTCGCGTCCGCCGGCTCCGGCACGGTCTCCTTGGGCTCGGGGGCGTGGATCACCTCGCTGAGCATCGCCCGGGCGCGCTCGTTGTCGAGCCGCTGCGCGGGATCCTTCACGAGCAGCCCGTAAATCACGTTCTCCAGCGGGCCCGCGTTCTTCGGCTGCTCCACCGGCTCGGTCATCACCGCGGTGAGCGTCGCGATCGCGGAACCCTTGTCGTACGGCGGCACACCCTCGACCGACGCGTACAACAGCCCGCCCAGCGACCACAGGTCGGCCGCGGGGCCGGGCTTGTGCCCGCGCGCCCGCTCCGGCGAGATGTACGAGGGCGCGCCCACGAGCATGCCGGTCGAGGTGATGGACGGGTCGCCCTCGACCTGCGCGATACCGAAGTCGGTCAGCACGACCCGGCCGTCGTCGGAGATCAGCACGTTCGACGGCTTCACATCGCGGTGCAGGATGCCCTCGCGGTGCGCGGAACGCAGCACGTCGAGTATCGCGAGCCCCACCTCGGCGGCACGCTTCGGCGTGAGCAGGCCGTCCTCGCGGATGACCTCGGCGAGCGACTTGCCCTCGACGAGCTCCATCACGATCCACGGCCGGTTGTCCTCGTCGACCACGTCGAAGACCGTCACCGCGCCGTTGTTGCGAATCCGGGCGATCGCCTTGGCCTCACGCAGGGTGCGCGTGATCAGCCGCCGTTTCTCGTCGTCATCGATGCTCGACGGGAACCGCAGCTCCTTGACGGCGACCGTGCGGCCCAGCGTTTCGTCCTGGGCCCGCCACACCGTGCCCATGCCGCCGCGGCCGAGAACATCTCCCAGCCGGTAGCGCCCGGCGAGGAGACGTTCGCTCTTGTCCTGACGGGATGCTCCCGCCCGCTCCGCCTCCGACATGCGTCCCCTCATGCAACCCGCCCTGACAGAGCCTTCATTGTCCCTCACCCGACAAGCGCTCAGCGCCCAGGGGGCCCTTCGGCCGACAAGCCCTCGGCGACCGGCACGCCCCTCACCTGCGGACCACCCGCTCGTGCACACAGGTCCGTCCCCCATGATGTGCCGCAACAAGGAAGGAACGCCGATGCCTGCGCCCCGGACACCTCGGACACTCCCGGTCATACCCGTGTCTCTGGCCGTCCTCGTCCTGGCCCCCATCGGCCTGCCGCGCCTGATGCCGACCGCCGGCCCTTCCCACTCCACCACACCCTCGGCCGCCCGTCACACCCCCAGGTCCGCGGCCCCGACGGGCTCACACTCCCCCGCCACCGCCCCGGCAACGGGCGCCACCCGCGCCTTGCGCCGTCTGCTCCCCCTTCTGGTCACCCGCGGCAAGGCTCCCGCCGCCGCGCTGCTGGCCGGTGAAGCCTCCGGCGCACGCTTCGCCCGCGCCGGCGACGGCATCGCCCGCGGCGACCACTTCCGCGCGGGCAGCATCACCAAGACGTTCATCGCGACCGTGGTGCTGCAACTCGCCGCCGAGCACCGGCTGTCCCTGTCCGACGCCCTGGACGCTCACCTTCCGGGTCTGGTGCGCGGCGCGGGCAACGACGGCCGGCGTCTGTCGCTGCGCTCCCTGCTCACCCACACCAGCGGCCTGTACGACTTCACCGATGACACCAAGGGCGCCGTCCCCCTCACCCCGCTCCAGGCCGTCCGCATCGCCCTCACCCACCCCCCGGCCGCCCGCGGCCGCTTCGCCTACTCGAACACCAACTACGTCCTGCTCGGCATGGTCATCCGCCAGGTCACCGGCCACTCGTACGCCACCGAAGTCGAGCGCCGGTTCATCAACCCCCTTCGTCTGACGGGCACCTCCTTCCCCGGCGCCCGCACCTCGCTGCCCTCCCCGCACGGCCGCGCCTACTCCGCCGACGGCACCGACGTGACCGCCCTCGACCCGCGCGTGGCCGGCGCGGCGGGTGAGCTGGTCAGCACGCTCGCCGACCTGAACCGCTTCTACGCGGCCCTGCTCGCCGGCGACCTGCTCCCGCCCCGCCAACTGCGCGAGATGCTCGACAACCGCACCGCACAAGGCCTGTACGGCATGGGTCTGTATCCGGTGAAGCTGTCGTGCGGCACCACCGTGTGGGGGCACGACGGCCATATATCCGGCAGCTACGTGCGCACCGCGGCTACCGTCGACGGCCGTCGTGTCCTCACCTTCCGGGTGAACACGGACGGGATCGAGGACCCGAGTCTGGAACCCGAGCTGCTCGCCGCCGAGTTCTGCCCCCGCACCCAGTAGAACGGCCGGGTTTCGAGCAAAGATCCCAGCTCACGACACCCGTTCGAGTGACATTCACGGGACCTCCCGGGCAGGCCCTCACAGGCGGCGGGGCCCGATCAGCGCGGCACGATGTCCGGCGCCCCCAGCCGCGCCGCGTCCGCCGTCTGGTCGTCCGGCTGGCGCTGGGACTCCCGCTCGGCCTCGACCCGCTTCTCGTAGTGCTCCACCTCGCGCTCGATCTGGTCCTTGTCCCAGCCGAGGACCGGCGCCATCAGCTCGGCGGCCTCGCGGGCGCTGCGCGTACCGCGGTCGAAGGTCTCGATGGAGATACGGGTGCGCCGGGTGAGCACGTCGTCCAGGTGCCGGGCACCCTCGTGCGAGGCGGCGTAGACGATCTCGGCCTTGAGGTAGTCCTCGGCGGCCGGAAGGGGCACGCCCAGCGCGGGGTTGGCGGCGATGAGCTCGAATATCTCCTCGGCCAGCACACCGAACCGGTTCAGCAGATGCTCCACGCGGACCACATGGAGTCCGGTGCGCTGCGCGATCCGCGCCCGCGCGTTCCACAGCGCCCGGTACCCCTCGGCCCCGAGCAGGGGAATGTCCTCGGTGACGCATTCGGCGACCCGCTGGTCGAGACCGTGCACCGCCTCGTCGACCGCGTCCTTGGCCATCACCCGGTAGGTCGTGTACTTGCCACCCGCCACGACCACCAGTCCCGGCACCGGATGGGCCACGGTGTGCTCGCGCGAGAGCTTGCTGGTGGCGTCCGACTCGCCCGCGAGCAGCGGCCGCAGTCCCGCGTACACACCCTCCACGTCGTCGCGGGTCAGGGGCACCGAGAGCACCGAGTTCACATGCTCCAGCAGATAGTCGATGTCGGCGCTGGAGGCCGCGGGGTGGGCCTTGTCGAGGTTCCAGTCGGTGTCCGTGGTGCCGATGATCCAGTGCCGCCCCCAGGGGATCACGAAGAGGACGGACTTCTCGGTGCGCAGGATCAGGCCCGTCGCGGCGTTGATCCGGTCCTTCGGCACGACCAGGTGGATGCCCTTGGAGGCCCGTACGTGGAACTGGCCTCTCTCGCCCACCATGGCCTGGGTGTCGTCGGTCCACACCCCCGTGGCGTTGACGATCTGCTTGGCGCGGATCTCGTACTCCCCGCCGCCTTCGACGTCCTCCACCCTGGCGCCGACCACGCGCTCGCCCTCGCGCAGGAATCCGGTCACGCGGGCACGGTTGGCGACCTTCGCGCCGTACGCCGCCGCCGTGCGCACCAACGTGGCCACATAGCGGGCGTCGTCCACCTGCGCGTCGTAGTACTGCAACGCGCCGACCAGCGCGTCCTTCTTCAAAGCGGGTGCTATGCGCAGAGCGTGGCTGCGCGTCAGATGGCGATGGGCGGGCAGTCCTCGTCCGTGTCCGCTCGTCATCGACATGGCGTCGTACAGCGCGACGCCCGATCCCGCGTACAGCCGCTCCCAGCCCTTGTGCTGGAGCGGATAGAGGAACGGCACCGGCTTCACCAGGTGCGGTGCGAGCCGCTCCAGAAGGAGTCCACGCTCCTTCAGGGCCTCGCGCACGAGGGCGAAGTCGAGCATCTCCAGATAGCGCAGGCCGCCGTGGATCAGCTTGCTGGACCTGCTGGAGGTGCCCGACGCCCAGTCGCGCGCCTCGACCAGGCCCGTGGACAGGCCGCGTGTCACGGCGTCGAGCGCCGTCCCCGCACCGACCACGCCCGCGCCCACCACCAGCACATCCAGCTCACGCTCGGCCATCCCAGCCAGGGACTCGGCGCGCTCCGCCGGCCCCAGTCTCGCTGTCTTCACCGCTGCCTCCCGCTGTCTGTAGCGCTGGCCGCACCTGTCCGGCTACGCCCGGCTCACGTCCCCCTGCCCCAAAGTCTGACCGCGATGTCCGTCATCGGCCACCACGCACCCCCAGCCTGTGGACAACACTCCCGGAAACTCGCCCACCCAATACCGTAAATCGGTCATATTTACTCCTAGTCTGACATTGCGCTCGCCCGTTCTGTCCACAGGGCTTGCACACCTGTCCCGCTTCGGTTACTGGGAAGGACGGCCCACGCCATGCCCGCAGATCTCGCCGTCATCGGACTCGGACATCTCGGCCTGCCCCTGGCCCAGGCCGCCGTCGCCGCCGGCATCCCCACGCTCGGCTACAAGACCGGCCCGGAAGGCGGCTCACTCACCCCGGCCGAACTGCGCCGGATGCTCTCGGGAGGCTTCCGGCCTACCACCAACCCCGCCGAACTCGGCCGCGTCCGCACCGCCGTCATCTGCGCCCCGACCCCACCCGGCCCGGACGGCACCCCCGACCTGGGCCAAGTGGCCTCGGCAGCCCGCACCCTGGCCGAACGGCTGCGCCCGCACACCACCGTGATCATGGAGTCGCCGGTCCACCCCGGCACCACCGAGGACTTCCTGCGCCCGCTCCTCGAAGAGGGCTCGGGCCTGCGCGCGGGGCGCGACTTCCACCTCGCGTACTCGCCCAGCCGCGTCGATCCCGGCAACCGCGACTTCACCCCCGCCAACACCCCCAAGGTCATCGGCGGCCTCACCCCCGCCTGCACCGAGTCGGCCGCCGCCTTCTACGGACGCCTCACCGACAAGGTCGTACGCGCGCGTGGCCCCCGCGAGGCGGAGACCGTACAGCTCCTGGAGAACAACTACCGGCACGTCAACATCGCCCTGGTCAACGAGATGGCCGTGCTCTGCCACGACCTGGGCGTCGACGTGTGGGACGTCATCCGCTGCGCCGAGACCAAGCCGTTCGGATTCCAGGCGTTCCGGCCGGGACCCGGCGTCGGCGGCCACGGCATCGCCCAGGACCTGGCGGGCCACTCGGGCCGCACCCTCCGAATGGTCGAACTGGCCCAGCAGGTCAACAGCCACATGCCGCGATACGTCATCCAGCGCGCCGCCACGCTCCTCAACGAGCACGGGAAATCGGCCCGCGCCGCGCGCGTGCTCCTCCTCGGCGTCACCTACAAGCCCGACCTCGCCGACCAACAGGGCACGCCCGCCCACGAGATCGCCCTGCGCCTGATGGAACTCGGCGCGACCGTCAGCTACCACGACCCGCACGTCCCGGCCTGGAACGTCCTCGGCCGCCCCGTGCCGCGCGCCGACTCCCTCTACGAGGCCGCCGCCGACGCCGACCTCACGATCCTGCTCCAGCAGCACCGCACGTACGACCTCCAAGGGCTCTCCGTGAAGGCCCAGCTCCTCCTCGACACCAGGGGAGCGACCCCGACCGGAGCCGCGCACCGACTCTGACCCCGGCGAAACCCCTGGACGGGATGTCACTGCCGACTGCTACTGTGCGTCAGCTCTCGCACACCAGTGCGCCCGCGTCCCGGGCGCTCCCAGGTGTGCGCTCACATCCCTGGGGGGAACCACATGAGTCAGTCGTCTCCGCCGCCGTCCGGTCCACCGGTCGACAACCCGTACCCGGACCAGAACCCGTACGCCGGCCGGCCGGGCCAGCCGCCCGCGCCGCCGCAGGACGCCGCCCAGGCCGGGTTCCCGCAGCAGGGTGCCCCGCAGGGCACACCCCAGCCGGGCTTCCCGATGGCTCCCGTCGCCCCGGCCGCTCCGGTGCGCGACAAGCTCGGGCTCGGCCTCGCGGCCGCCGTCGGTGCCGCCCTGGTCGCGGCGGGCCTCTACGGAGTCATCATCGGCCTCACCAAGCACGAGATCGGCTGGGCGGCCGTCGGCGTCGGCTTCGTGATCGGCCTCGCCGCGGGCCGCGTCGGCGGGCGCAACCCGATCCTGCCGATCGCCAGCCTGATCCTTTCGGTGGCCTCGGTCTACCTCGGCCAGCTGGTCGGCGAGGCCATGATCGGCGCCAAGGAGATCGGCGTCGGCTTCAACGAGGTCTTCTTCCAGCACTTCAGCGTGGTCCAGGAAGCATGGAAGGCCGAGGCCGACCCGCTGACCTTCCTCTTCTTCGCCATCGCCGCGTACGCGGCCTTCTCCGGCGCCAAGAAGGCCGGTCAGTAACCCCGCCCGGCATGCGCGAGGGCCCGCCCACCTCATGGTGGACGGGCCCTTCGGCGTCGTACGAGCCGCCGTACCGCTACCGCTAGCGCTTGTGCTGGGAGTCCGCGACCGTCACCTCGACGCGCTGGAACTCCTTGAGCTCGCTGTAGCCGGTGGTGGCCATGGCGCGGCGGAGGGCGCCGAAGATGTTCATGGAACCGTCGGGGATGTGCGAGGGCCCGGTGAGGATCTCCTCGATGGTGCCGACGGTGCCGAGGTCGACCTTCTTGCCGCGCGGCAGCTCCTCGTTGACCGCTTCCATGCCCCAGTGGTGGCCCCTGCCGGGCGCGTCCGTGGCGCGGGCCAGCGGGGAGCCCATCATCACCGAGTCGGCGCCGCAGGCGATCGCCTTGGGGAGGTCGCCGGACCAGCCGACACCGCCGTCCGCGATCACGTGCACATAGCGGCCGCCGGACTCGTCCATGTAGTCGCGGCGGGCCGCGGCCACGTCGGCGACGGCGGTCGCCATCGGGACCTGGATGCCCAGCACGTTGCGCGTGGTGTGCGCGGCACCGCCGCCGAAGCCGACCAGGACACCGGCCGCGCCCGTGCGCATCAGGTGCAGCGCCGCCGTGTACGTGGCGCAGCCGCCGACGATCACGGGGACGTCGAGCTCGTAGATGAACTGCTTCAGGTTCAGCGGTTCGGCGGCACCGGAGACGTGCTCCGCGGAGACCGTCGTACCGCGGATGACGAAGATGTCCACGCCCGCGTCGACGACGGCCTTGGAGAACTGGGCCGTGCGCTGCGGCGACAGGGCTGCCGCGGTGACGACGCCCGAGTCGCGCACCTCCTTGATGCGCTGCCCGATCAGCTCCTCCTTGATGGGAGCGGCGTAGATCTCCTGGAGGCGGCGGGTCGCGGTGTCCGCGTCCAGCTCGGCGATCTCGTCGAGCAGCGGCTGCGGGTCCTCGTACCGCGTCCACAGGCCTTCGAGGTTCAGTACTCCCAGGCCGCCCAGCTCGCCGATGCGGATCGCGGTCGCCGGGGAGACGACCGAGTCCATCGGGGCGGCCAGGAACGGCAGCTCGAAGCGGTAGGCGTCGATCTGCCAGGCGATCGAGACCTCCTTCGGGTCTCGCGTACGGCGGCTCGGGACGACGGCGATGTCGTCGAAGGCGTACGCCCGGCGGCCGCGCTTGCCGCGCCCGATCTCGATCTCAGTCACGTGTGTGGCCTTTCCCTCTTCGCTTCTGCGCCTCCCAGTATCCCCGACACCTACGACAAGGGCGGCCCCGGAACCTCCGGGACCGCCCTCACGTACGTGTACGGCTAGTCGTTACGGCTGTAGTTCGGCGCCTCGACCGTCATCTGGATGTCGTGCGGGTGGCTCTCCTTGAGGCCCGCCGAGGTGATCCGGACGAACCGGCCCTTGGACTCCATCTCGTCGATGGTGGCGGCGCCCACGTACCCCATGGTCTGGCGCAGACCGCCGACGAGCTGGTGCAGCACGTTGGCCAGCGGGCCGCGGTAGGGCACCTGCCCCTCGATGCCCTCGGGCACGAGCTTGTCGTCGGACGCGACGTCCGCCTGGAAGTAGCGGTCCTTCGAGTACGACCTGCCCTGCCCACGGGACTGCATGGCGCCGAGGGAGCCCATGCCGCGGTACGACTTGAACTGCTTGCCGTTGATGAAGAGCAGCTCGCCGGGCGACTCCTCACAGCCCGCCAGGAGGCTGCCGAGCATCACCGTGTCGGCACCGGCGGCCAGCGCCTTGCCGATGTCGCCGGAGTACTGCAGACCACCGTCACCGATCACCGGGACACCCGCGGCGCGGGCCGCGAGGGCCGCTTCGTAGATGGCGGTGACCTGCGGGACGCCGATGCCGGCGACCACACGGGTGGTACAGATCGAGCCGGGGCCCACACCCACCTTGACGCCGTCGACGCCGGCGTCGATCAGGGCCTGGGCACCGTCACGAGTGGCGACGTTGCCGCCGATCACGTCGACGTTCACGCTCGACTTGATCTTCGCCATCCAGTTGAGCGCGTTGCTGTTGTGCCCGTGCGAGGTGTCGACGATCAGGAAGTCCACCCCGGCCTCGGCCAGCGCCTGAGCGCGCTCCAGAGCCTCGGGGCTGGCGCCGACGGCGGCACCCACCAGCAGGCGGCCCTCGGCGTCCTTCGCGGCGTTCGGGTACTTCTCGGCCTTCACGAAGTCCTTGACCGTGATGAGGCCCTTGAGGACGCCCGCGTCGTCGACCAGCGGAAGCTTCTCGATCTTGTGGCGGCGCAGCAGTTCCATGGCGTCGGTGCCGGAGATGCCGACCTTGCCGGTGACCAGGGGCATCGGCGTCATGACCTCGCGCACCTGGCGCGAACGGTCGGTCTCGAAGGCCATGTCACGGTTGGTGACGATGCCCAGCAGCTTGCCGCTGCCGTCGGTGACGGGGACACCGCTGATGCGGAACTTGGCACACAGCGCGTCGGCCTCGGCCAGCGTCGCGTCCGGGTGCACCGTGATCGGGTCGGTGACCATGCCGGACTCGGAGCGCTTCACCAGGTCGACCTGGTTGACCTGGTCCTCGATGGAGAGGTTGCGGTGCAGTACACCGACGCCTCCCTGCCGGGCCATGGCGATCGCCATGCGCGACTCGGTCACCTTGTCCATCGCCGCGGAGAGCAGCGGGATGTTCACACGTACGTTGCGGGAGATGCGGGACGAGGTGTCGACCGCATTGGGCAGCACCTCAGAGGCGCCCGGCAGCAGCAGCACGTCGTCGTAGGTCAGCCCGAGTGTCGCGAATTTGGCGGGCACTCCGTCGACGTTGGCAGTCATGACACCTTCCCCAAATGGCCTTGATCGGTGCGGATGTCCATGCTAACGGGAAGCAAGGCTCTCCCATTCCACGGTTCGGACCGCCCTTGGGCTTCGTAGGTTCGTACGGGCGGGGTGGCGATGCCGTTCAGTTGTGGGCCGGGTCCCGAGTCCCCGCGGGAGAGCGACGCGAGCCCCACGCCCGAGGAAAAACCGGTCCGCCCCTTGGGAGGACTGACCCGGCTCGCCGGCCGACGCGTCCTCGGAGGTCCCGGTGACCGGAGACCCCTGAGACCCGCCTACTGCTCCGCCAGCGCCCGCAACCGGCTCAGTGCGCGGTGCTGGGCCACCCGTACGGCGCCCGGTGACATTCCCAACATCTGGCCCGTCTCCTCGGCCGTGAGGCCCACCGCGATGCGCAGCAGGAGCAGCTCGCGCTGGTTTTCGGGGAGGTTGGCCAGGAGTTTCTTGGCCCACTCGGCGTCGCTGCTGAGGAGAGCGCGCTCCTCCGGGCCGAGGGAGTCGTCGGGGCGCTCGGGCATCTCGTCCGAGGGAACCGCCGTCGAACCGGGGTGGCGCATCGCGGCGCGCTGCAGGTCGGCGACCTTGTGCGCGGCGATGGCGAAGACGAACGCCTCGAAGGGGCGCCCGGTGTCCTTGTAGCGCGGCAGTGCGAGGAGCACCGCTACGCAGACCTCCTGGGCCAGGTCCTCGACGAAGTGCCGCGCGTCGCCCGGAAGCCGGGAGAGGCGGGTGCGGCAGTAGCGCAACGCCAAGGGATGTACACGCGCGAGCAGGTCGTGCGTGGCCTGCTCGTCGCCGTCGACCGCACGATGGACGAGCGCACCGATCACCGTCGTCTCGTCGTCGCGCATCGGTCCATGGTGCCTTGGCGTCGTCTTGTCCGTGGCACCGCGTCCGTAGTTGTGCACCGAAGCGTTATGAGCAGGTGCGCCGGAACTCATCTCCGTCGCCCTCCCCTTCCGCTCGACCGACTCGTCCCCGAGGAACTCCACACCTCAAGCATGCGGCATCCGCGGCGAAACGAGCAGCGGGCACTCGGCGGGCCCTGTTGTCGGCCCCGCCCACCATGAGGTAGGCGGGGTGCGTCGTACCCCCGCGACGGCTCACCTAACGAACCAGACCCCACCGGAAACCGAGCGCCACGGCGTGCGCGCGGTCCGAGGCGCCGAGCTTCTTGAAGAGCCGCCGGGCGTGCGTCTTCACGGTGTCCTCGGAGAGGAACAGCTCGCGGCCGATCTCGGCGTTGGAGCGACCATGACTCATGCCTTCCAGCACCTGGATCTCACGCGCCGTGAGCGTCGGCGCCGCGCCCATCTCGGCCGACCGCAGTCTGCGCGGGGCGAGCCGCCAGGTGGGGTCGGCGAGTGCCTGGGTCACGGTCGCGCGCAGCTCCGCGCGGGAGGCGTCCTTGTGCAGATAGCCGCGGGCCCCGGCGGCGACGGCGAGCGCCACACCGTCCAGGTCCTCGGCCACGGTGAGCATGATGATGCGCGCACCGGGGTCGGCGGACAGCAGCCGCCGGACGGTCTCGACGCCACCCAGTCCGGGCATGCGTACGTCCATCAGAATCAGGTCCGAGCGGTCGGCACCCCAGCGGCGGAGGACTTCCTCGCCGTTGGCTGCCGTCGTCACACGCTCGACGCCGGGCACGGTCGCCACCGCACGGCGGAGCGCCTCTCGGGCAAGCGGGGAGTCGTCGCAGACGAGGACGGATGTCATGGCCGCCCTCCGCAGCTGATGCGCGTCACCTTGAGCCTCCAGGCTGGTACGAATCGTCATCTGTGCGGTCGACACTCGCCGACGGAACTGCCGTCTGCCCGAGCGCTTGTTCCTTCAACCGCCTCCGCACTCTCAACGATGGTCACTCGAAAGAGTTACGGGGCAGTCGGTCGTCTTCGGCACTCTACGTGAGGGCGTGGACACGACGCGGACATGCACAACGGACCCTCAACGTTTCATCACAACCTATGCCCCATTCAGCCTGTTTTCTTCCCATTTGCTGGTGTCTGCGGCTAGATTCGCAATGAGTCATATTTTCATCTCCTTAGATCGTAGATGTACGGTCGGTGGGCACAGAGCAGCCCAGAACGGCGACAAGGGGACAAAGCAATGGCAGATTTCTCCCGCCTTCCCGGTCCGAACGCGGACCTCTGGGACTGGCAGCTCCTCGCGGCCTGCCGCGGGGTCGACAGCTCGCTCTTCTTCCACCCGGAGGGCGAGCGCGGTGCGGCACGGAGCGCTCGCGAGAACTCGGCCAAAGAGGTCTGCATGCGATGCCCGGTACGAGCCCAGTGCGCGGCACACGCCTTGGCGGTGCGCGAACCGTACGGCGTATGGGGCGGCCTGACCGAGGACGAGCGCGAGGAACTCATGGGGCGGGCGCGCAACCGGCTGGTGGCGGCGTCGACCACCGGGAGCGGCGATCCCGCTTCGAACAACTGAAGGAACGTTTCTGCTTTTCGGTCCACCGCCGGGCACGCGCACGCGTGCCCATGCTTTTTGGCGGCGTCAGCCGCTTTGGGGCCGCGTCAGCGGCTCGCGGCCCGCGCCAGTTGGTCGAGCGTCGCCGCCACCGCCGGCACCTGTGCCAGGTCCGGCAGGGTGAGCGCGACGATCTCGCGCCGCACCGGCGGCTCCACCGTCACGGTGCGTGCACCCTTGGGGCGTACGGACTCGATCGCGAGCTCCGGCAGGACCGCGACCCCGAGGCCCGCGCCGACCAGCCCGACCACGGCCGGGTAGTCGTCGGTGGCGAAGTCGATGCGGGGCACGAAGCCCGCGGCGCGGCAGACCTCCACCAGTTGTCCGCGGCAGCGCGGGCAGCCCGCGATCCACGGCTCCCCGGCGAGTTCGGCGATCGCGACCGATCCGGCCCGCGCGAGCCGGTGCTTCTCGGGGACCAGCCCGACGAGCCGGTCCCGCAGCAGGGGCCGTACGACCAGGTCGTCCCACTCCTCGGCACCCGCGGCTCCCTCGTAGCGGAACGCGAGGGCGATGTCGCAGTCGCCGGCCCGGAGCTTCTCGACGGACTCCGGCGGCTCGGCCTCCTCCAGGGAGACCCGGGTGCCGGGATGCGCGGCGCGCAGCGCGGCGAGGGCCGTGGGGACGAGCGTGGAACTGCCGCTGGGGAAGGAGACGAGCCGGACCCGGCCCGCACGCAGGCCCGCGATCGCGGCGACCTCCTCCTCGGCGGCGGTCAGGCCCGCGATGATGCCCGCCGCGTGCCGGACCAGCGCCTCGCCCGCCTGGGTGAGGCGCATCTCGCGGCCCGTGCGGATGAGCAGCGGGGTGCCGACGGACGATTCGAGCGCCTTCATCTGCTGGCTGACGGCGGGCTGGGTGCAGCCGAGTTCACGTCCCGCCGCCGAGAAGGAGCCGGTGGCGGCGACGGCGCGCAGAACACGGAGATGACGGGCCTCGATCACCTTTCGAGCATAAGTGGTCCTTGGGTACGGCGGCGAATATCGCTTCGCCGCTTTGGCTCTCATCGCCTAGCGTGCTGCCATGAAGCTTCTGTCCTTGAACATCGGCCGCCCACGGGCGGTTCCGTACACGGACCAGCCCGAGGGTGTGACCGGCATCGACAAGCGGCCGGTGGACGGGCCGGTGCGGGTGGCGGCACCCGGGCCCAAGGGGGTCGGCGCGAGCGGCCTCGCCGGGGACGCGGTGTGCGACCTGCGCCATCACGGCGGTGACGACCAGGCGGTGTACGCGGTCGCCCGCGAGGACCTCGACGACTGGGGGCGCGAGCTCGGCCGGCCGCTGGCGAGCGGCGCGTTCGGCGAGAACCTGACGACTCAGGGGCTCGACGTGTCCGGCGCTCGGATCGGCGAGCGCTGGCGCGTCGGCTCCGAGGTGGTCCTCGAAGTCACCTGCGGGCGCATCCCCTGCCGTACGTTCCAGGAGCACCTCGGCGAGCAGCGCTGGGTGAAGCGGTTCACCCAGAAGGGTGCGCCCGGCGCCTATCTGCGGGTGATCGAGCCGGGCGAGATCCGGGCGGACGACCCGATCGAGGTCGTGCACCGGCCCGACCACGAGGTGACGGTCGCCCTCGCCTTCCGCGCCGAGACGACCGAACGGGCGCTGCTGGCAAGGGTGCTGGCCGCGGGCGACGCGCTGCACCCGGAGTTGCTGGCGATGGCGGAGAAGTACGTGGCGCGGCACAGCGACTAGTGCCGCGGCAGGCAACGTTTGCCCGTCAAGGAGCGGCGTCCGGTGCGTGCTCTCGGCGTGCCGGCCGGAAGTCCTCGCACTGGACGTACTT
>NZ_JBEYFS010000259.1:0-16005 GCF_040634475.1 Streptomyces sp. NPDC007095 | reverse complement strand
GTCCTCGTACTGGACGTACTTGGGCTTTCGGCCGGTGCGGCGAGAGTGCGTGCCGGGCGTCGCGACGGGGCGAACGTTGCCTGCCGCGGCACTAGGTCCCGTCGTCCGGTGCTCAACCGCCCGGCCGCCCACCCCACCGCGATCGCCGCCGCCGTCACCTACCCCGTCCGGCGCAGACGCCGGAACTCGATCCTGTCGTACGGCCGCGTCGAGCCCGTCTCGTACAGGATGCCGATCCGGTCGTGCCCGAGGTCGACCAGGTCCGAGTAGGCGGCCGGTGCGGAGGAGAGGGTGGTCGCCCTGGTGAAGGTGGTGCCGCCGTTCGTGCTGCGCCAGAGGGTCATCGCGCGGCGGGCGGTGGGTACGGAGGGGGCCGAGAAGAGCAAGGGGGCTTGGGGGCCGTGGGGTTGGAGGACGCTGCCCTGGACGACGGGGACGTCGTCCAGGGTGGGCTGGATCGCGTAGGGGCGGTCCAGGGTCTCGCCGCCGTCGCTGGAGTAGGTGTCGAGGCGGTTGCCGGGGGCGGTGCCGCCCTGGTCGCGGGCGCTGAAGTACAGGCGTCCGTCGGGGAGTTCGGCCACGCCGCTCTCGTTGGCGTCGACCCGGCCGTCGTAGGTGCGGTCGGTGAAGCCCAGGTGCCAGGTGCGGCCGCCGTCGTCGGAGTAGATCGCGTGCGCCCCGTAGTACTTGGCTTCCCGGCCGGTGTCGGTCGAGCCCTCGGGCGGGGCGGCGGAGTGGTTGGCGGGGACGACCAGACGGCCGGCGTGCGGGCCGTGGCCGAGGGCGATCGCATGGCCGGGGCCCGTCGCGTACCAGCGCCAGCCCGGCGGCTTCACCTCGGCCGTGATGTCCCGGGGAGCGGAGAAGCGCGCGCCGTCGTCGCGGCTGGTCTGGACGAAGACGCGGCGGCCCTGGCGCGCCGTGACCTCGCCCCGCATGATCCGCGCCTCGGTCACCGCGCCGCTGTTGTAGGAGGTGAGCAGGACGATACGGCCGGTGCGCGGGTCCACGACCGGCGCCGGGTTGCCCCGGGTGTCCCCGTCCCCGGCCGCGACGACCCGCAGCGGACCCCACGTACAGCCGCCGTCGAAGGAGCGTCTGAGGACGACGTCGATGTGGCCGCTGTCGCCCGCGCCGTCGTGCCGCCCCTCGACGAAGGCGAGCACCGTGCCCGCGCGGGTGGTGAGGACGGCCGGGATGCGGTAGGTGTCGTAGCCGCCCTCGCCCGCGGTGTACGGCACGGAGGAGGCGCAGTCGGCACGGGGACCGGGTGCGGCGGCGGACGCGGCACCGGCACCGGCGGCCCCGGCGAGGAGGCCGATGGCCAGGGCGGCGACGAGGCTGCGGCTCAGGGTGGTCCCCGCTCTCCCCCGCGCAACACGAGGGTCCCGTTACGGCGTGTCGCTCACACCGTACCCTGAGTCACCGTTCGTCACTCTCCGTCGCCTACGAGGGCGTGCGCGCCGCCGCCAGCAGTCGCGTCACGTCGTCCGCGCAGATCGTCAGCGCCGCGCCCACGGTGGCGAGGACGTCCCGTTCGGCGGGGGTGTACGGCCCGTCCGCCAGGGCGATCCGGGCACCCTGGAGCAGGATCGATTCGCGCCCCGTCGCGGCGAGGTGCGGTGCCAGCGGGTCCAGGGCCTCGTGCAGCTCTATGGCGAGGCCCGCCCCGCACGGCTCCCCGAAGATCCGGCCCGTGTCCGCGGCGAGCGCCTCGACGAGGGCGCCGAGCTGGTCCTCCGTGCAGTCGTCGAAGCCGGCCGAGCGCACCGCGGTCGCCGCGATCTCCAGGGACGTGCGGGAGCAGGTGCCGCCGGCGGCGAGTACGGCGAGCGCGACGGTGTGGACGGCGTCGCGGAGCATCGCGGAGAAGCGGGTGGTGGTCGGATGGTCGAGGACGTCCGCGCCGTAGTGGCGGCCACAGGCGGCGCACTCGACGACGGGTCCCGTGTCACCGCGCGGCAGGACCGGGACGCCCAGGAGAGTGAAGCGGCGCCGGCCGGTGAGCCGCTGGTAGTTGCGGTCGCCCCCGCAGCCCGGGCAGAAGAACTCACCGTCCCCCATGGTGGTCCACGCGGTACGGGTGCCTAGGATGCGGGAAATCTGCACTGCACGACCGTTTCGTCCCCATCCTGGCAGCACGCTCGCACACCTCCGTAACGCCGCGGCAACATCGCCGCGCTGGCGTGATGTTAGCCACATTGTCGAGGCGGAGTCAGTACCTTGGACGAGACCTTTCCGTGATCTCCACGGCGATTGGCCGGTATACGACGGGGCCCCGCCCGCCTCGAAAGGCGGACGGGGCCCCGAAAGTGCCGGTCAAAGTCCTCAGCGGGTCGCGCGGTTGACCGCGGAGACCACGGCCTTCAGCGACGCGCGTGTCGTATTCGCGTCGATGCCGATTCCCCACAGGACCTTGTCGCCGATCGCGCACTCGATGTACGAGGCGGCCTGCGCGGAGGCGCCCTCGCTCATCGTGTGCTCCTGGTAGTCCAGGAGGCGTACGTCGATGCCGACGGACTGCAGGGCGTCGAAGAACGCGGAGATCGGACCGTTGCCGGTACCGGTCAGGACCGTGTCGGCGCCGTCCACCGAGGCCTCGACGGTCAGCGAGTCGATGCCGTCACGGTCGGTCGTGGTCTGGCCGGCCTTGACCTGGATACGGCCCCACGCGTTGTCGGGGTTCGGCAGGTACTCGTCCTGGAAGATCGCCCAGATGTCCTTCGGGGTGACCTCGCCGCCCTCGGCGTCCGTCTTCGCCTGGATGATCTTCGAGAACTCGATCTGCATCCGGCGCGGCAGGTCCAGCTTGTGGTCGTTCTTCAGGACGTAGGCGATACCGCCCTTGCCGGACTGCGAGTTGACGCGGATCACGGCCTCGTACGAACGGCCGACGTCCTTCGGGTCGATCGGCAGGTACGGGACGGCCCACTCGATGTCGTCGACGGTGACGCCCTTCGCGGCGGCGTCCGCCTCCATGGCGTCGAAGCCCTTCTTGATGGCGTCCTGGTGGGAGCCGGAGAAGGAGGTGTAGACGAGGTCGCCGACGTAGGGGTGGCGGGCGTGGACCTCCATCTGGTTGCAGTACTCGGCGGTGCGGCGGACCTCGTCGATGTTCGAGAAGTCGATCTGCGGGTCGACGCCCTGCGAGAACAGGTTCATGCCCAGGGTGACCAGGTCGACGTTGCCGGTGCGCTCACCCTGGCCGAACAGACAGCCCTCGATGCGGTCGGCGCCGGCCATCAGGGCCAGCTCGGCGGCGGCGACGGCCGTACCGCGGTCGTTGTGCGGGTGGACGGACAGGCAGACGTACTCGCGGCGGGACAGGTTGCGCGACATCCACTCGAAGCGGTCCGCGTGCGTGGACGGCGTCGAACGCTCCACCGTGGCGGGCAGGTTGAGGATGATCTCGCGGCCCGGGCCGGGCTGGTAGACGTCCATCACCGCCTCGCAGACCTCCAGGGCGAAGTCCAGCTCGGTGTCGGTGAAGATCTCGGGGCTGTACTGGTAGCCGAACGTCGTCCGCTCGTCGAGCAGCTTCTCGGCGTACTCCATGACCAGCCGCGTGCCGTCGACGGCGATCTGCTTGATCTGTTCCTTGGAGCCGCGGAAGACGACCCGGCGGAAGACCGGGGCCGTCGCGTTGTACAGGTGGACCGTGGCGCGCCTGGCGCCGACCAGGGACTCCACCGTGCGCTCGATCAGATCCTCGCGGGCCTGGGTCAGCACGGAGATCGTGACGTCGTCCGGGATGGCGGTCTCGTCCTCGATGATCGAGCGGACGAAGTCGAAGTCGGTCTGTCCGGAGGCCGGGAAGCCGACCTCGATCTCCTTGTAGCCCATCTTCACGAGCAGGTCGAACATCTCGCGCTTGCGGGCCGGGGACATCGGGTCGATCAGCGCCTGGTTGCCGTCCCGCAGATCCGTCGACAGCCAGCGGGGGGCGACGGTGACACGGTTGTCCGGCCAGGTGCGGTCAGGGATGTCCACCTGCTCGTACTTGCCGTACTTGTGGACCGGCATGGACGTGGACTGCTGGAAGTTCGGCATGATGCGTGGGCTCCTCAGAGGGTGTCCGGAAGGACGGCCGACGGCGCAACGCCGAACTCCGCGGGGAGGGGGTCGGCCTCGACTACAGGCCCTCGCCGCGGCAGCTAAGGAGAAGCAGCCCGATACGCATGATGCTCCGCAGCCTAGCCGAGCCTCACTCTCTCCGGAGGGCTGTATCAGTATGCGGGATCGTGACCACATAAGGAAGAAAACAGACAAAAAGTGCGGCATACCACTCAGAGTGAGTCCTCCTACCACTGAAGAGCGGACCGAGGGGCTCCTTATCGCCGCATTTCACACAATCTTGGTCGCCGGTAGTGACAGCGGAGTAACTCAGTGCAATTGTGCCGAGCATGACCGCGAACCCGGCAGGCTTCGAGCCTGTCTTCTGCACCATCGTGCCGCCCCACATCCTCGACACGCTGGCCCAGCACGAGGACCCCACGCTCGCCGGACCCGCGCGCCGCACCCTGGAGCGCGACGCCTTCGAGCGCACCCACCGCCGGCTGACCACGGTCATCGGCGCGCCCACCGTGGCCCCGCCCCAGGGCGCGCCCGCGGACAAGCCGCAGCGCACCGTCTACGACGCCAAGCACCACCAGGACCTGCCGGGCAAGAAGGTCCGCGGCGAGGCCGACAAGCCCGGCAAGGACGCCACGGTCAACCGCGCCTACGCCGGGCTCGGCGCCACCTTCGACCTCTACCTGAACGCCTACGCCCGCAACTCGATCAACGGCGAGGGCCTGCCCCTCGACGCGAGCGTCCACTTCGACGTCGGCTACAACAACGCCTTCTGGAACGGCGAGCAGATGGTGTTCGGCGACGGCGACGGCGAGATCTTCCTCGACTTCACCATCCCGGTCGATGTCATCGGCCACGAGCTGACCCACGGCGTCACCCAGTACACGGCGAACCTCACCTACTTCGGCCAGCCGGGCGCCCTGAACGAGTCCATGTCGGACGTGTTCGGCTCGCTGATCAAGCAGTACACGCTCGGCCAGACCGCCGTCGACGCCGACTGGCTGATCGGCGCGGGCCTGCTCGCGCCGCGCGTCACCGGCAAGGCGCTGCGCTCCATGAAGGAACCCGGCACGGCGTACGACGACGACGTGCTCGGCAAGGACCCGCAGCCCGCGACGATGGACGGCTATGTGAAGACCGGCCGCGACAACGGCGGTGTCCACATCAACTCCGGCATCCCCAACCACGCCTTCTACCTGGTCGCCCAGGCCCTCGGCGGGCACGCCTGGGAGCGCGCCGGGCAGATCTGGTACGACGTCCTCACCGGCGGCGAGCTCCAGTCCCAGGCGAGCTTCTCCGACTTCGCCAAGCTGACGGTCGCCCAGGCCAGGAGCCGGTACGGCGAGGGCGAGGAGCTCCAGTCCGTCACGAAGGCCTGGGAACAGGTCGGGGTGCCGACGTCGTAGCTTCGGCGTCCGACTCGTACTAGACAGGACCCATGCGTATTCAGGTAAGGCGCACGGGCGGATTCGCGGGCATCGAGCGCCATGCCGAGGTGGACACCTCGGGGCGCTCCGACGCCCCCGAGTGGCACGCCCTGGCCGAGCAGGCGATCGCCTCCGGCCAGGGCACGCGCCCCGCGGGGGTCCCCGACGGCTTCAGCTACGAGATCACGGTGAACGGGAAAACGGTCTACGCCGCCGACCCGAGGCTGACGGAGGAGCAGCGAAGCCTGATTTCGAGGGTCCTGAAGGAGGGCGCCTAGAAAACGGCCTCGGGGAGGCGCCCTTCAGGGGCGCGGGGCTGTGACATATGCGGCTCCGCCGCGTGGGCGCGACAAGCCCCCACCGGCCGGCCGCACTCGCGAAAACACCGCACCGCTCCTCCGATCGGGCGCCCCCCAAAAGCCGTAACTCCCAGTTCACACCAACCCGTTGACTTCCCTTACTGCCGGTAAGGATGATCGCGCGCATGGTGACGAACCCCCTACCGCAGTTCCCGCCCGGCTTCCTCTGGGGCGTGTCCACCTCGGCCCATCAGATCGAGGGAGCCGCGGCCGAACGCGACCCGTCGGTATGGGACGCGTTCACGGCCGAGCCCGGCCACATCAAGGACGGCTCCACGGCCGACGTGGCCTGCGACCACTACCACCGCTATCCCGAGGACGTGGCCCTCCTCGCCGACCTCGGCGTGGACGCGTACCGCTTCTCGATCTCCTGGCCCCGCGTGAACTCCCCCGGCGGCCTCGACTTCTACGACCGTCTGGTGGACGCGCTGGTCGCGGCGGGCATCCGCCCCGTACCGACCCTCTTCCACTGGGACCTCCCGCTGAAGCTCGAAGAGGCCGGCGGCTGGCTGAACCGCGACACGGCCGAGCGCTTCGCCGAGTACGCCGGTGTCGTCGCCGCCCGCCTCGGCGACCGCGTGAAGAAGTGGATCACCCTCAACGAGCCCGCCGAACACACCCTCCTCGGCTACGCACTCGGCGCGCACGCCCCCGGCAAGCGCCTCCTGTTCGACGCCCTGCCGGTGGCCCACCACCAGCTGCTCGCCCATGGTCTGGCCGTACGGTCCCTGCGCGCGGCCGGAGTCACCGACATCGGCATCGCCAACTCGCACGGCCCGACCTGGGCGGCCTCCGAGCAGCCCGAGGACGTGGAGGCCGCCGACTTCTACGACCTCCTCCTCAACCGCCTGTTCGCCGACCCGTTGCTGCTGGGCCGATACCCGGACGGCATCGGGGAGTTGATGCCGGGCGACGTCGAGGCGGATCTGAAGGTCATCGCCGAGCCGATCGACTGGTACGGGATCAACTACTACCAGCCGACCGAGGTGGGCGCCCCCGAAGGCGCGGAGATCGAGTTCAGCGGACTGACCCTGCCCGCCGAACTCCCCTTCTCCGTGCGGGAACTGGAGGGCTACCCGGTCACCGACTTCGGCTGGCCGGTGGTCCCCGGGGCGCTGACCGAGTTGCTCGTGGGCTTCCGCGAGCGCTATGGGGACCGCCTCCCGCCGGTCGTCATCACCGAGAACGGCTGCAGTTACGAGGGCATCGACGACCAGGAACGGATCACGTTCCTCGACGGCCATGTCCGGGCGCTGCACCGGGCGTCGGAACAGGGCGTGGACGTTCGCGGGTACTTCGTGTGGTCGTTGCTGGACAACTTCGAGTGGGCGGAGGGGTACGCGCGGCGCTTCGGCCTGGTCCACGTCGACTACGACACGCTGAAGCGGACCCCGAAGGCGTCGTACAGCTGGCTGCGCGACGCGCTGCGGGCGCGGGGATGACGGCGGCGGACCCCGTCGTGTCCGTGGGGGCGCTGGCCGAGCCCGTCGAGCGGGTCGGCCGGGGCTGGACCTCGGCGCTGTCGCTCGCCAACGGGGCGATCTGGGTGGGCTGGTACGGCCCGCTGCAGATCCTGCTGGCCTCCCAGGCGGAGGACTTCGCGCCCGGCACCGGCATGTCGAAGGAGACGATGCTGGCGTGGGTCACGGGCGCGGGCGCGGTGGTGTCGCTGGTCGCCAACCCGCTCTTCGGCGCGCTGTCCGACCGGACGACGGCGCGATGGGGCCGCCGTACGCCGTGGATCGTGGCGGGTTCGGCGGGCGGCGCCCTCTCCCTGCTGCTCCTGGCGGGAGCGGGCGGGGTCTGGACGATGGCGGCCGGCTGGTGCCTGGTCCAGCTCACCCTGAACGCCGCCTTCGCCGCCATCACCGCGGCCGTCCCCGACCGGGTGCCACGGCTCCAACGCGGCTCCGTGGGCGGCTGGCTGGGCGCCGCGCAGATCCTGGGCGTGGTCGGCGGGACGGGCCTCGCGACGGCGGCGGGGGGTGTGGGCGGCGGCTATGCGGCGTGCGCGGTGTTCACGCTGGTGGGCGTGGTGCCGTACGTACTGCGCTACGAGGATCTGCGGCTGCCGGCCGCGGCCCGGCCCGCCTGGTCCTGGCGCACGTTCGCGGCCTCCTTCTGGCTGAGTCCGCGCCGCCACCCGGACCTGGCCTGGGCCTGGCTGACCCGCTTCCTGATCAACCTGAGCAACGCCCTGGTCCTGCTCTACCTCCTGTACTACCTCCGCGACCGGCTCCACTACGACGACCCCGAGAACGGCGTACTGATCCTCACGGCGGTCAACGGCGTCACCCTCCTCGCCACGGTCGTGGTCGGCGGGGTGTGGTCGGACCGGGTGGGCCGCCGCAAGCCGTTCGTGATCTGGTCGGGCGTCCTCATGGCGGTGGCGACGGCGGTCCTCTCCGGGTGGCAGACCTGGCCGGGCGCGATCGTCGCGGCAGCTTTCCTCGGCATCGGCTTCGGTGTCTTCACCTCCGTCGACTTCGCCCTGATGACGGACGTCCTGCCCAAGGCCCTGGACCGCGGCAAGGACCTCGGCGTCATCAACGTCGCCAACGCCCTCCCCCAGGTCGCCGCCCCCGCCCTGGCGGCACCGATCGTGACGTACCTGGGCGGCTACCGGGTGCTGTACCTGGTGGCGGCCGTGATCGGACTGGCGGGGGCACTGCTGGTGCGGCGGATCAGGGGCGTGCACTGAATTCGGGTGCCACCGGCATCCGTGTTCCTCTTGGATGGCGCCATGACGACTGTGAACGCATCCCTCGACCGTCTTGAGCGCTACTACGACTCGGTGCCGCGCGCCGCCGCGCGGGCCGAGGACTTCGGCCCGCTGACCCTCTTCGTCCGGGAGGCCACGGGCTGGCCGTACTACGCGCGACCCACCCTGGGTTGGACGGGCCCGGCGGCCACCGCCGAGGACGTCGAGCGGGTGCGGGCGCGGCAGCGGGAACTGTGTGTGCCGGAGGCCTTCGAGTGGGTGGCGGAGGTGACGCCGGGCCTGCGGGAGGCGGTCGAGGCGACGGGGCTACGGGTGCACACACATCCCCTGATGATCCGCGACGAGGACGCGCCGCTGCCCGACCCGCACCCCCTGGTCCGCGTCCTGGACCCCGAAGACCCCTTCCTGGCGGGCGCGTTGGCGGTGCCGCACGTGGCGTTCGCGGCGCCGGGCACGGCGGTGGGGGAGGCCGGACACGGCGAACTCGCCACCGAGATCACCGCCCGCGCCGCCGAGGTACCCGCAGCCGCGGACCGCATCCGTGTGGGCCGCACCGTACTGGCCGCGGCGGTCGAGAACGGGGTCGTGGTCTGCTCCGGGATGCACCTGCCCGTCGGTCCCGTGAGCGAGATCGCGGGCGTCGGCACCCTGCCCGCCGAACGGCGCCGTGGACTGGCGTACGCCGTGACCGCGGCCCTCGTGGCCGACGCGCGGGAGCGGGGCGTCGAGACGCTGTTCCTGTCGGCCGGGGACGAGGACGTGGCGCGGATGTACGGCCGCCTGGGGTTCCGGACGGTGGCGACGGCGCTGATCGCGGAAGTCGCGGAGTAGCGGGCCGGCCGGGCAACAGGGACGAACTTCGGCCACTTTCAACAACCCCTGAAGAAACAACCCGGCATGCCTTGCAATCCCAAGCCGCTCGCGCATCAATGGAACCGCAAGTTCCGACGGACCGTCAGATACGCCTCCGCTGGCGTCCCGCACCCCGCTCGCGGACGGTCCGCGTACACATCTCTCCGCACCCGCACCGGCGTTCACCGGTGACGCGTCCGTGTGCCCGGCCCGGCCCCGGCCTCTGAGCAGACGGTTCCGTCCCTCCATCCCCACATGGCAATTCCCGTACAAGGGAAGGGAACCCGATGAGACGCAAGCAACTCGGAATCGCCGCGGCGTTAGCCGCCGGCACCCTCGCCGCGACCGGTCTGGCCCTCGCGCCGACCGCCGCGGCCGTCACCCCGCTCACCGCGACCATCAACGCGACCTGCACGATCGGCGGCGGTGGCGCGGCCACCCTCACCGCCACCCAGGACGGCACGGCCGCGACCATCACCCTCAGCTCCACCTCGATCACCGCGCCGATCGCGCTGGCGCAGGACTCCATCGCCTCCACCTTGACCATGGCGAAGTCCGGCGGCGGCACCGTCGCGTTCACCGGCACGAAGAATCCCGCCATTCCGCTGGGCGGCGGAGTCACGGTGGGCCCGCTCAGCGGCACCGTCGCCTCCGGCGACAGCCTCGACGCGTACGGGGGCTCGCTGAAGATGGTCGTCTTCGGCATCACCATCACATGCACCGCGAGCGCGGCGCAGGCACCGGGCCCGTTCGTCTTCAGCTGAGCCCCGCCACAGCACATGCGTGAAGACCGGTGTCGCCGACGCGCGCGGCGGCACCGGTCCTCGTACTGCCGGAACAACTGCCTGAACAGCCGCCTGATCACAGTCAACTGGCCTACAGGGGTGTCCAGTTGGCGATATTGACATTACCTGATGGCCCATCAGTTACCGTCCGGGCCCTCCATTGACTTCTCACACAACCCGCACATCAATGGCCCCCTGTCGGCGCAGACGAGCCGCTGCGCTCGCATCCCTCAGGAGGGGGCACATGGCAACGCACAGGGGAACCAGGGGTTCGCACGCCCGAAGACGCCGCTGGGCGGCACTGCTCGGGGTGACCGCGCTGGCGGTCACCGCGGGAGGCGCGCTGGCGGCCCCGGCGGGCGCCGCGGCCGCGGACTCCCAGAACGTGGACTTCGCCACGCACTGCATCCCGCCGGCGATCGCGGGCATCCCGCCGATCGACGGCACCACCACCGCGATCATCACGGTGGACAACCCCAGTCCCAAGGTCGGTGACACCGTCACCGTGACGTACAAGGTGGTCACGCCCGCCGCGAACAACCCGACCGCCCTCGCCCTGCCCGCCGACATCATGACGCCCACCGGCAAGGTCGCCCTCGGCGGCGCGCAGACGGGGGACGTCACGGTCGCGGGCCCCAGGAAGAACGACCCGGTGGCGGGCAACGCGCCCTTCCCGGGGTTCAGCATGACCGGCACCTTCACCGTCACCAGCCCGGGCGCCATCACCCTCGCGCCCGGCGACTACAACATCCACACCAGCTACATCCTGGAACTGGACACCCCCTGCACGGTCACCAACCCGCCCGCCCCGGTCTCCGGGACGATCACCGCGACGGACGGAACCCAGACCAACAACCGTGCCATCTCGCTCGGTTCGGCCTCCGGGAAGCCCGGTGACAGCGTGACCGTCACCGGCAGCAACTTCACCCCGGGCGCGAGCGTGACCCTCGCCGGACGGTCGGGGGCCACCCAGACCGCCGACACCGCCACCACGACCGCCGACGCGCAGGGCGCGATCAGCGGCACGCTGGCCGTCAACGACAAGACGACGACCGGTGTGGTGGCGTACGAGGGCGCGAGCTGGAGCGACACCAAGGGAGCGGGGCCGGCGGCGTACGTGGTCGTCGACGACACCCCGATCCCCGCGGGCTCCCAGAAACTCACCACCACGGTGAAGGCGGGAACCCTGTCGATGTCCCAGGCCGGGGACGCCGTCCAGCTGTCGGCGGTGGACTTCGGCAAGGGCGGGGCCTCGACCGGGGCCCTGCGGACGGTGACCGTCAAGGACTTCCGCGGCGGACCCGCGGGCTGGTCCCTGACCGGCAAGGTCACCGACTTCACCGGTCCCGGCGCCAAGATCGATGCCGGGAAGCTGAGCTGGACCCCCGCCTGCGCGACCAAGGCGGGCAGCCCGAGCACCTGCCAGGCCGGTTCTTCCGGCACGGTGGGCGGTGCGGGAGCGACACTGGCGTCCACCCCCAACGGGGCGCTCACCGGTGGTGAGTTCACCGTCGACGCCGGGCTGTCACTGGACGTACCGGCGTTCACCCCGCCGGGTTCCTACTCCGGCGTGCTCACGCTGACGCTCACCTGATCCACCCCTCCGCACCCCGGCGGCCGGGCGCGCACCCGCCCGTCCGCCCAGGGCCTGTCCACCCACATCCGCGGGGGTCCGCACCCATGCGCAAGCTGTACGTCCTCATCCTGTCCGTGTTCCTTCTCGCGCTCACCACGCCCGCCTCGTACGCCGCCGACAACGGCAGCTGGTCCGTCTACCCCGTCTCCACGCAGATCGCGGCCCGTCCGTACTTCTATCTCTCCGCCGACCCCGGACAGACCCTCCGGGACAAGGTCACCGTCGCCAACAAGACCGGCGCCCCGCTGACCTTCCGGCTGTACGCCGCCGACGCGTACAACACCGCGCGTGACGGCGGGTTCGCGGTGCGGACGGTGAAGGAGAAGCAGCTCGGGGTCGGCGCGTGGGCGCACCCCGCCCGCTCCCGGGTGACGGTGCCCGCGCACGGTTCGGTGACCGTGCCGTTCACCCTCCGGGTGCCCGAGAAGGCCGAACCCGGTGACCATCCGGGCGCGCTGGTCGCACTCGACGAACGCCTCGACCGCGCAGACGCGGCGACGTCCGCGGTGGCGGTGCAACGGGCGGTCGGCGCCCGGATCTACCTCCGGGTCGGCGGACCCACCGTCCCCGCCCTCGCCGTCGAGAAGGTCCGCATCAGCCACCACCAGCCCTTGGTCCCCGGCCTCGGCGAGAGCGGCGCCACCATCTCGTACACCCTCCGCAACGCCGGGAACGTCACCCTGAACCCGAAGGTGCGGCTCAGGGCCGAGGGCCTTTTCGGGCGTACGTTGCTGTCCCGGGAGCTCACGAAGATCCCCTCGGAGCTGCTGCCGGGGCAACGGGTCCGGCTGACCGAGCCCTGGCACGGGGCGCCCCAACTCGACTGGGGCGACGTGACGTTGACGGCCAGCGCGCCCGGCACCCGGGAATCGGCGAGCACGTCGTTCTTCGCGCTGCCGTGGCTGATGGCGGTGGTGGTGGGCGCGGGGATCGCCGCCGCCGTGGTGGTGATCAGGGCGCGCAGGAGCGGCAGCGGCCCTTGGTGGCTCGGAGCGCGCGGAGTCGGTACCCGCCCGTGGTGGCTCAGAGTGCGTCGGGGCCGCGCTCGCCCGTCCGTACCCGTACGACCGTCTCGACCGGTACGGCCCACACCTTCCCGTCGCCGATCTTCCCCGTCTGCGCGGCGTTGACGATCGCGTCGATCGCGGCCTCCGAGTCCGCGTCCTCGACGACGACCTCGATACGGACCTTGGGGACCAGGTCGACCTGGTACTCGGCGCCGCGGTAGACCTCCGTGTGGCCGCGCTGGCGCCCGTACCCACTGGCCTCGCTGACGGTCAGCCCGTGCACGCCGAGCTCCTGGAGAGCGGTCTTGACCTCGTCGAGACGGTACGGCTTGACGATGGCGGTGATGAGCTTCATGCCTGGGCCTTGGCCTTCTGAGCGGTGGGGAGGGCTGACGAGACCGGGGCGCCGTGGCCCAGGACCCCGTGATCGTAAGCGGTCTCGGCGTGCACCGTAAGGTCCAGGCCGGTGTGCTCGTGCTCCTCGTCCGCCCGCAGCCCCATGACCTTGTCGAGCACCTTCCCGATGCCGTACGTGACGGTGAAGGCGTACGCCCCCACGGCCACGACCGCCACCAGCTGTTTGCCGAGCTGCCCGAACCCACCGCCGTACAGCAGCCCCTCGGCGCCACCCGTCATCGTCGCGTCGGCGAAGAACCCGATGAGGACCGTGCCGATGATGCCGCCGACCAGGTGAACGCCGACGACGTCCAGCGAGTCGTCGTAGTTCAGCCTGAACTTCCAGCCCACGGCGTACGAGCAGACGACACCGGCGGCGAGACCGACGACCAGCGCGCCCGGCAGCGACACGGATCCGCAGGACGGGGTGATGGCCACCAGGCCCGCGACCGCGCCGGAGGCGGCGCCGAGGGTGGTGGGGTGGCCGTCGCGCTTCTGCTCGACGAAGAGCCAGCCGAGCAGACCGGTGCAGCCGGCGGCGAGGGTGTTGAGGAAGGCGGCGGCGGCGAGTCCGTCGGCGCCCAGCGCGGACCCGGCGTTGAAGCCGAACCAGCCGAACCACAACAACCCCGCGCCCAGCATCACCATCGGCAGGTTGTGCGGCCGCATGGCGTCCTTCTTGAAGCCGAGACGGGGGCCGAGGACGAGACAGAGGGCCAGGCCGGAGGCGCCGGAGGTGATCTCGACCGGCAGCCCGCCCGCGAAGTCCAGCGCACCCAGCTTCGCCTGGACCCAGCCACCCGGACCCCACACCCAGTGCGCGACGGGAACGTATACGAGCAGTGCCCAGACCGGCACGAACACCAGCCACCCCGCGAACTTCGCCCGGTCGGCGACCGCCCCGCTGATCAGCGCGGCCGTGATGATCGCGAAGGTGAGCTGGAAGGTGGCGAAGAGCAGGGTGGGCACGGTCCCGTGCACACTGTCCGGCCCGATCCCGTCCATACCCACGTGCTTCAGCCCGCCGACGAGCCCCCCGAAGGCGTCGTCCCCGAAGACGAGCGAGTACCCGACCGCCAGCCATACGACGGTGACCAGGGCGATCGACACAAAACTCATCATCAGCATGTTGAGGACGCTCTTCGTGCGGACCATGCCGCCGTAGAAGAGGGCGAGGCCAGGCGTCATCAGGAGAACGAGGGCGGTCGCTGCGAGCAGCCAGGCGGTGTCGCCGGTGTCGAGGTGAGGTGCGGCGGCCAGGTCGACGGTGTCCAGGGTCTCCACGGTCTGCATGAACTCCACGGACGGCTCTCCTCGGTTCTCCTGGGTGCGGGGGCGTCGTCAGAGAGTCACGGGCTCGCGTTTCCGGTTGTGCACGTGTGCGTTTCCGGCGTGTTTCGTATTGCGTGGGGGTTTCCGAAACCTCACGGGGCCGCGCGGGAGCGGTCAAAGGCATATGGCGTACGGCGCGGGCCTGTGGATCAGGGACAATGGGCGCCATGAGCGTTCGTACCCAGTCATCCGAGCCGTCCGAGGCACCCCACCGCGCCGGCTTCGCCTGCTTCGTGGGCCGCCCCAACGCGGGCAAGTCCACCCTCACGAATGCTCTGGTCGGCCAGAAGGTGGCGATCACCGCGAACCAGCCGCAGACCACGCGGCACACGGTACGGGGCATCGTGCACCGCCCCGACGCCCAGCTGATCCTGGTCGACACCCCCGGTCTGCACAAGCCGCGCACGCTGCTGGGCGAGCGCCTGAACGACATCGTGCGCACGACGTGGGCCGAGGTCGACGTCATCGGTTTCTGCCTCCCCGCGAACGAGAAGCTCGGTCCGGGTGACCGTTTCATCGCGAAGGAACTGGCGTCCATCAAGAAGACGCCGAAGATCGCGATCGTCACGAAGACCGACCTCGTCGACAGCAAGACGCTCGCCGAGCAGCTCATCGCGATCGATCAGCTCGGCCGGGAGCTGGGGTTCGAGTGGGCGGAGATCGTGCCGGTCTCCGCGGTCGGCGACAAGCAGGTCGACCTGCTGGCCGACCTGATCGTCCCGCTCCTTCCCGAGGGCCCGGCCCTCTACCCGGAGGGTGACCTCACCGACGAGCCCGAGCAGGTCATGATCGCGGAGCTCATCCGCGAGGCGGCGCTGGAGGGCGTGCGCGACGAGCTCCCCCACTCCATCGCCGTGGTGGTGGAGGAGATGCTCCCCCGCGAGGACCGCCCCGCCGACAAGCCCCTCCTCGACATCCACGCCTTCGTCTACATCGAGCGCCCCAGCCAGAAGGGCATCATCATCGGCCCCAAGGGCAAGCGCCTGAAGGATGTCGGCATCAAGTCCCGCAAGCAGATCGAGGCGCTGCTGGGTACGCCGGTCTTCCTCGACCTCCATGTGAAGGTCGCGAAGGACTGGCAACGGGACCCCCGCCAACTCCGCAAACTCGGCTTCTGACGCCTTTCCCTCGCCCCCGCCGCCCCTACCCTCCCCCAAGCTCTCGACTTCGCTCGAGCAGGGGGGACCCCCATCATCCCCAGGGGCTCCGCCCCCAGACCCCCCGATCGGCCTGAACGGCCTCGTCCTCGAACGCCGGACAGGCTGAAGGCTTTTTAGGGGCGCGGGGAACTGCGCGGCCGGCCCCCACCGGCCCGCAGCCGAACAAATGCGGGGCGAAGCCCCGCCTCAGGGGCGCGAGGAACCGCGCGACCCGCCCCCACCGGCCCGCAGCCGAACGACCAGGGGCGAGCGGGAATC
>NZ_JBEYFS010000258.1:0-16125 GCF_040634475.1 Streptomyces sp. NPDC007095 | reverse complement strand
GGACGACCCGGCCGTGCGGGCCGAGCAGCACGTTGTCGGGCTTGACGTCCCGGTGCAGGATGCCCGCCGCGTGCGCGGCCTCCAGTGCGCCGAGCGCCCGGCCGCCGGTCCGGCTGCCCGCCGTGACGCGCCGGTTCGCGGACGGCACCCGCATGCCCCCCTACATCGACGCGCTGGAGACGCTCCTGCCGGGCCTCTCCGAAGAGCAGTTGGGGGAATTCCTCGCCGGACCCCGCACCTTCGGGCAGAGCGATGTCGTCCTGCGGGGTGCCGAGCAGGTGGCCACGGAGATCGTCAACGCGCTGCGGAGCCGGCCGCTCGTCCGGCCGGCCGACGAGAGCGCCGGCGGTATCGATCTGAAGGGCGCCATCCGGCAGACGCTGAGGCGCCAGCCGCTGGGCCTGACCGGTGAGGGGCGCCCGTTCACATACACCGACCAGGCCGGGCGGACCCGGGTCCTGCACGTGACCGCCCGCAACTACCCCGTGTGGGAGAGGTTCGCCGACGGCTACGGCAATCCGGTCAAGGTCGACGCCATGCACCGGTCCGTCACGTCTGCCGGGCAGAGCAAGACCGTTCAGACCGGCACTCAGATCGGCCTCGGCGGCCCGGCCGGCCCGGCCAGTGCGGCGGCGTTCAGCGGCTTCGGCCGGATCGCCGGCCGGGTGGGCTTCACGGAGAAGGTCAGCTACACGCAGACCGACCAGAACAGCAGCCAGACGGAGACCCGGACCCTGGACGGCTCCCATGTGCACCTGACGCACGTCTACTACCATCTGCGGGTCACCGACGCGGACGGCCGGACCTTGGCGGGCAACACCGACACCGATACCCGCACCGTCCTTCGCCCCCGCCCCGGCGCCCCCGATCAGGGTGACTTCGGCTTCGCGGTCCGCAACGGGCTGCTGGTGCGGCTGCCCGACAGCGTGACGTCACTGGCCACGCCCGGCCGCATCCCTCGGAGCATGCGGCTCGACGGGGAGACGCAGTACCGGCTGGTGAGGACCGAGGGCTTCGGCCCGGTAGCGAAGATCCGCGACTGGGCGGCCGACCTGATCGGCGTGCGGCCGGCGAGCACCGCCTACCGGGAGCTGGACGCGTTCTTCTCCAGCGACGGCTTCCAGCGGATGTCCCGCCGGCTGGCAGCCGGCCGGGTCCCCACGGTTCCGCTGTTCGCCGACGACAAGGAGAGGTCGCCCCTCGGCGTGTTCGTCGTGGAACGGATGGTGCCCGAGCGGGCGGTGTTCATCACCGAGACGTCCGAGGCCGAACTGCGGGACATCAACGCCTCGGCGGTGCGCAATGAGCGGAGCAGCACCAAGGGCGCCAGCCTGGCGCTGGAAGCCGTCCTGGGGCCGGCGTTCAACCTGCTCGACCTCGCGGGCGGGCTCCTCGACCTGCGCCTGCAGGTCGGGGCCGCCGGCCGGTACGTGCTGTCGGCGTCGCGCACGGCGGCCCGGGGCGGATCCGGCGGCATCAGGTCCGCCGGGCAGGTCAAGGGGGACCCGACCGGCCTGTACCTGGTCAGGAGGACGGTCTATGTACGGCACAGCGGCAGCACCGCCCCGCCGCGGGAGTTCCCCACCTGGAGCGTGGACCGGATGACGCGCAGCGAGGCGCGCCGGCTGGCCGGGTGGGACGACATGACCCGGCTGGCGGTGGACAACGGCGCCCCGGAACCGTACGCCCCGGCGTACCTGACCGCCGACCATCCGCCCACGCTGGGCATGCACCGGGTGGAGGAGTTCTCGCATGACGACGGCCGGCGCGTCCGCGACATCGACGGCAGCGACCTCACACTGCTGGACTACTTCGCCGACCGGGTACTCGCGGCCCTCGCCGAGGCCTATCCGGGAGTGGTGGCACCCCTGGACCAGCTCGCCCCGCCGGCCACGGTGAGCCTGGGCGGCCGCGTCCGCGCCGCGCTCGCGTCCGGCGTCTCGCGGCGGGCGGACGACGGCCCGGTGCCCTCGTCGTGGAGCGACGCGGAGGCGTACCAGACGGCGCTGTCGAACACGCTGGAGGTGCTGACCGTCCTGTCGCACCAGAGCAAGTCCGGCACTCTGGAGGCGCTCACCACGACCGGCATCCGGGTCCGGCTGAACGAATCGGGCACCATCGGCCAGGGTCACCGCTACTTCTGGCTGCACGGCGATCTGACCAACCGGAGCTACCGGGGTATCCAGAAGGACGTCAAACTGCGGTACGGCGCCCCGGGCATGGAGCGCCGCGACGGGCAGATGGGCAGGAAGCGCGGGCTCGAATACGGCGTCGAGGGCTCGCTGATATTCCGCGACCCGAACAAGGACGCCGTCCCGGCCATCGGTGCCCCGGACAACGCCGGGACACTGCTCGCGGGCTGGCGTTCGGGGCGGCAGACGGAGAGCGAGTCCGGCTTCGGCCCGACCCTCGGCAACGAGCCGATGTCGGTGAGCCTCACGCCGTCCCACCTGTACCGCTACGACCTGTCCCTCACCGTCAGCACGGGCGGCTACTGGCGGTTCCGCGGCCTGGTGCGCGGCTTGGCCTCCGCCGGGCTGCTGGGCACCCAGCCCTTCGTCGTCAGCCGGCCCGAAGGGACGCTGATCGGCACCGGTCCGGACGGCAGGCCGGTCGGTGGCGGCCCGGTGCTCGGCCGGGTGCTGATCAGCATCCCGGACCAGCACGCGCCGGCCGTCGATCCCCACCGCTCCGGGATGCCCAACCCTTATGCGGGCCTCCGCGACCGGATCGAGTCCGTGCCCATGGCGCCCGAGCGGGCCCTGGCGCTGGCGAAGGGCCACTTGTGGCGTCCCGGTGGCGCGGGGCGGCCCGGCGCGCGGCACGGGCAAGCCTTTCTCGACCTCCAGCAGCACCCGTTCGCGACCATCGCCGTGGTGACGTCGCCCGGTCTCATCAAGGCCGCGAGCGAGGTGCTGCGCTCCGCGTCGGACGGCGCCTGGCAGCTGACCGAGGAGGGCGCTCCCGCCCGGGAAGCAGTCATGCGCGGCTTCCAGCCCCAGTATCTGACGGCCAACTTCGACCAGAGCTCCGGGCCGCTGGGCTGGAGCAGCACGGGGCTGCTGGGCAAGGGCCCCTACGCGTCCCTGCGGGCGGACTTCCGCCACTTCACCACCGTGGACGGCCTCCAGGCGCTGACCGGGTCGGTGCCGATGGACAGCGAGCTGACGCTGGGCAGTACCCACCAGGCCGCGGGCAAGACGGGGAAGGCCACCACTGTCTTCTTCGGCGGACAGGCGTCCTACGCCAAGCCCCAGCGGGTCGGGCCCGGGGTGATGGGCACCTACGGCGTCGTGATCAGCCCCTGGTCGAGTTCGGCGGCGCAGAGCCGGAGCGTCGTCCGGACCGTCCTCGCGGACACGAACCGCAAGGAGTTCGGCAACCAGGTACTGGTGAGCGGCACGGCGGAGCACTGGATGGCGACGGGTTCCAGCCTTGTCGGGAGGCGGCTGACAGGCCGGACATTCATGCCGTCCGCACTCTCCGGAGCGGCCGGGCGGACCACCTCGGTGCCGGGCGGCTGGCTCGGGCACGTGCCGGAGAAGAGCGCCCACCGGCTGCGGTTGATCGACGACGGGATGGGGGAGGTGCCCCGCTACACCGGCCGTACCTGGCTGCCCCAACCGTGGCTGAAACACAACACGTTCGGCACCTACCCCGTCAACGCGCTGGACCCCACGGATGTGCTCGCCGCGTTCGAGCGCACCGCGCAGCGCAGGCTGGGGCTGGATGAGGCGGGCCTGGAGAGTGTGCGCACGCTGGTGACGTCCCGCGCCCTGCGGGCCCTCGGCAAGGAGATGACCGGTGTCGGCTCGTCCACTCCGGTGCGGACCGGCGCCCTCGGCTGGAGGAGCGTACGGATCGGCGGCCGGACGGTCCGGGCGCGGGCCGAGCTGATCCCCGGGGATCCCGTCTTCGAGATGCTCGACCACAGCACCGAGTTGGAGGAGAACCGGCGCGGTGTGGAAACCGTCCACGAAGGCTCGGACTTCACCTCGGGCGCCGACCTGGGGGTCACCGTCACCGAGGGCACGGCCACCCACGGCCAGGCGGTCGTGGCGGCCGGGCCGGCGTACGGTGAGACCGGCTCCGCTCGTCGCACGCGCTCCTCCGGCAACACCAACACCAGCATCACCATCCACCGGGCCGCGTCCACCGAACCGTACGCCGAGGTCACCACCCCGTACCGGCTGCGCCTCACCCTGGAGGCGGACGACGACCCGGCGCCGCGGAGAGGCCCGTCCGGGGCGAACACGTCCGGGGCGAGCGCGGGGGAGCGGCCGCCGCGCGGGCGGATGGCCGAGGTGTGGCGGAACGCCATCGGCCGGACGACGATCACCGAGGAAGGCGACATCGGCAGAGTGCGCGAGCACGTACCGCTCAGCCTCATGGCCCCGGTGCGCACCGCCGGCATGCCCCCCGTGGACCCCCGGCTGAGCCCGCCGCGGCTCATCCCCGACCCTCGGCTGCGGCTGGACCGGACGGCGCGGGTGATGGACCCGGCCACCCGTCACGGGGACGGCACCCTGAAGCCGTTCACCTTCCCGGGGAACGGGTTCCACGTCCGCAGGATCGTCGGGCAGGAGAACATCCAGGCGGCGAACAACGCGGCGATCGCCCGGTCCTACAGCCACGGATTCCACTGGGACGAGCGGGACAGCCTGCATGACATCGTCCGGCGGGCGACGGACACCAGCCTCACCCGCCCGGGCTCCGGGTCCGCGCAGACGCTGGAGGACGGCACCGGTAACGCGTTCCTCACCACCTTCTGGGACCGCACCGTCACCGTCACCGGCTATTCGGTGCCGGGCCTCGCGGAGAAGCACCTGGTCGGTACGGACACCGCGGCGCTGGCGCTGTATTCCAAGCCCGACTTCGGCGGCGCCGTGCTGCTCAGCGTGGCCGACGGCATGAAACTGGAGGTGCTCAACCGGGTCACCGAGGGTGGCGGCACCTCGGTGGCGCGCGAAAGCGTCCAGGACTCGGCGATGGGCGGCGGATTCCTCGTCGCCTCCGACGCCCTCGGCCAGAACCAGTACAGCGCCACCATGACCGGCCCGTACGCCTTGGACGGCGACGGGACCACGGTCGGCGGGGAACACCTGGGCTCGATCAACGTCAAGCCGAAAACCGGCCGGACGTTCCTGTTCGCCATCCCCACCACCTGGCTCAGCGTGGCCGACGTTCACCGGGGCATCAAGGACTCGGCGCTCGGCGCGTGGGTCCAGGGCGTCTTCGGGCACGCCAGGCCGGGGCGGCAGGAGGTCGGCTCCCATGCTTACACGATCGCCTGGGTCCGGGAGGACATCGCCCGCGAACTGGGCATGGTGAGCGACAGGAACTTCCCCGGCCGGGTGGGGAAGGCATGGGACGCCGTCGCGGGCTCGAGCAAGGCGTGGGTCGACGCGGACAAGGCCTACTGGGCGAAGCGCCGCACCGCCGTCGGCCTGCGCGAGGCGGTCGACGCCGCCCTGAGCGGCGTGGCCGAGGCCCGGACCGCGGCCGACGCCACCGCCCGGTCCCTGAGCCTTGCCCGGGACGCGGCCGCGGCGGCCGACGAGGCGCGGAGGGCGGGGGCCGCCGAGCCGGGGACCCGTCGGCATCCGGCCGACGACGCCGGACCCGGCCGGGACGTACGCCACGACCCGCACGGGGCGGCGGCCGCGGCCCGCCCGGACCGGCTCGCGCCCGGGGACAGCGGCCCGACGCGGGACGGCCGCCCCGGCGCGGCGCCCGCAGCGCGGCTCGGCGCGGTGCGCGCGGAGCAGACGGAGGCCGCCGCGCGGCAGGACGCTGCCGACATGTCCCACCGGGCCGCCACCCGGCGGCTCGACGCCGCGACCGCACGGCTGGACGCCGCCCGCCGGGATTTCTCCGCGCGCAGCGCCGAGCTGGCCGCCCTGCGCGGTGCGGCGGACCGCGCCGCACACGAGTACCACCGGGTACGCGTCGGGGCGGACGAGCTCACCCGGTGGCATCAGCTGAACGCGACCGAGGAGGGCCGCCGGCAGCTCGACGGGCTCGCCGAGCCCCCCGCGGTCACCTTCACCCCGCCGCTCAAGCCTGTCGGCCCGGCTGTTTCGGCGCGGCCCGTCTACACGCGGAGCGGCGGCACCGGCCCCGGCGCCGGGCTCACCTCTCCGGAGCACGTCACGTACACCCTGCACGACGTGGGCAGGGACAACTCCTTCTACCGCGCCCTCGCCGAGGGGCTGCGGCGTACGGACCCACGGCTGGCGGCGGACGCGGGCGTGGACCTCGCCGACCCGGAAGCCGCCGTCGCCGGACTGCGGCAGTTGATGACCGCCAGGTTCACCGACCCGGCCGACGCCGACCTGTCGGCCTTCGTCACCCCGGACGCCACCGACACCTTCACCACCGCCGAGATCGACGGCGCGGGGCTCGATCTCGGCCGGGACACCCCGGCGCGCCGCGAGTTCGACGGGCTCGGCGGTCGGATCCCGCACGCGCTGAACCTGGGCGAGGACGTCCGCGCCGCCCTTGCCGCCGCCCAACTCCGGCGGCCCGTCGACGCCGATGCCGACACCGGCTGGGACCACTCCGGCGCCGACCTGCTGGCCCTGCTCGCCGCCCGCACTTTCGGCGCCCGGGTCACGGTGGTGCGTGACGACGGCAGCTTCCAGGACTTCGTCGGCTTCCGTGACGGTCCCGGAACCGGCGACGCGTCCGGCGCGCTCGCCGGTCTTCTCGACGGCGTCGAGCGAACGCGCCCGCACATCGTCCTCAGCCTCGCCGACCACCGCTACCGACTCGCCGTCCCGGACGCCGCTGCCGAGGACACCGCGCCGGGCGGGCCGGCCGCCCCGGTCGCGGAGGTCCCGCTCGACCCGCACCGGGCGGCCGACGGCGCGGACGGGTTCGGGTCGGCGCTGGTACAGACCATGCGCGACGGCGTCTTCGACCTGACGCGCCTGCCGGACGGCCTCCGCGGCGTGCTCGACGGCGGGCCCGGTCCGGTCACGGCGGTGGACGCCCTGTACCGCTGGATCGCCGAGCGGGCGACGCGGGACGAGCTGTCCGCCGGTTCACCACTGATCGACGATGAGCGGGCCGTTTCCCTCGAGGCGTTCGCCCGGGCCGGGGTCGTCCTGACGGAAACACAGTCGATGCGGGCGGTCCTCGAGGGCGGTGCGCTGCCGGCCGGGGAGGTGGACCTCACTATGGTGCAGGGACTCCGGTTGGCTCTGACGCTCACCCCCCGCGCGGCATCGGTCATGGCCCTGGCCGCGACGGTGATCGCCCGGGAACTGGGCGCAGCCGTGGTGCTCGTAGGACCGGAGGGCGAGGCCCACCGGTTCGGTTCGGGTGACGCACCGCCGGTGGTCGTGGTTCAGGAGAACGGGGATTTGGTCTTCGGCGTTCCGCGTGCGAGGGAATTGTCCGTCCTCGGCCGGTGAATACCCCTATGGCGTGGTGCGCGTTTTGCCTTTCCGGACATTGCTTCCTGTACGCGCGTTCGAATTTCCGGCTTTTCCGGCCGTCGGCGCCCGCTGGGCTGCCGAACATCCAGAAGGCATACGGTATTTTTCATCGCGCCACGGCGCTGTGCCGCAGTGCGGCGGCGTAGTGGGGAAACGCCCGGACGGGAGACACTGGTGACGCTCACGCTCGATCTGCACCCGCTGTTCCGGAACGAACGCGACATCGACCGCGCGGTTCGTGAGATCATCTTCAAGGCGTCGGCGACAAAGGCCGATCGGGTGGAGATCATCCCGGGGAAGGGTGCCGGCAAGCTCAAGGCACGCGTGCTGGCGATGCTGGGCCAGCCCCATCTGAAGAAGCTTTACAAGCGTTACGAGGTCGACCCGTCCAACGAGGGCCGCATCTTCGTCCACTTCAAGTGAGTGGGCTGGGGAGAGCTTTCAGTGGCCTGGACGGACTTCAGCGCAAAGAACGAAGAGATGAAATCGCTCCCAAGATGGTGCGATTCGCGCGGATTCATCCGATCAGTGAACATCTCCGGCACGGAGACGGCAGTGTCATGGAAGATGTGAGCCAGGCCTGGACGGCCATCAACGATTGGCTGGCGCGGTTCGCCCCAGCGAGCGCCGAGGCGCAACACCCTCCGGCCGATCCCGAGGCTATAGCAGCCGCTGAAAGGGAACTGGGCTTCAAGTTCCCCGCTGACGGCGTGCAATCACTGTTGATCCACGACGGCCAGCCCAGATATTGCACCGACTTCCCGGACTACCCACTGCTCTCTGTCGAAGGCATCGTAGATGTCCGTCAGCGGATGATGACCGTAGTCGGCGACGATCTCGGCGGCGGTGACAGCGATGACTGTTGGTGGCATGAGGGATGGCTACCGGTCTCCGAGCTTGACGGCGACCTCTACATCGTCGACCTACGCTCAGGTCCCGCATACGGGCGGCTTGGCTGGTTCCCCAGAGATGATGAGGTCGATTTCGATCAGAGAGCACCGACATTCGCGGCGCATTTGACCCAGATCGCCACAGCACTGACGACCGGCGGTGCCGTAGACGGCGAGGTCCCGTACATCACGGAACACGGCGCCGTGTATTGGGACTACCCGGGCCAGGAGACGACGGACGAGGGTGAGCGCCTGTTTCGGGCGCCAACCGGCTGAGATCCCTGTGCGGGATCAAGTCCTGGCGGGAGTGAGGCCAATGGTCTGCACGGTGTCCGGGCTCTGGAAGCGGGCCCGGCGACACCTTGGACATCATCCGGGCGGATGGCCGCACGACCGTCCGCCCGGTGCTCTCCGGCGCGGGCAGCGGAACCCCGGCCCGGCCCGCACTCGCCCAGCGGAGGGCCGAGGGGTGAGAATCCCCTTGGCTGCTCGGCGGACAGGTCCCCTCGCCCGCGATGGCCGGTACTCGCTGCCCGGCCCAGCTCGGCTCGACCATCCGCGCCCGCAGCGCCAGGTCAAGCGGCGCCTGCGCGCTCGCGACAGCTGGCACGACCCGTTGCCGGACAGCGACACAACCGAACGGCACCCCGATCTGATCGTCGGACGGGATACGCTGCGGCGGCAGCGGACGGGACCGAGGGTCGGCTCTTGTCCGAGGGCTCGAAGTCCCGGGGGTGCCTTGCGACTTCCCCGGCGCCGACTGCCACCACCGCACCGGGTACTGCTCTGGTCAATCTCGGGGCACAGGACCGGATCCGTCTGCAACCGGGGCCCGTATGGATCTCGGTCCTGTGCCCGTGACGGCAGCCGCTGAGCAACGGCCGTATGCGGCAACAGGTCGCTCTTCGTCCAGGGCTCGAAGCCCTGGCAGGGCGGACGCCTGCCACCACAGCCCGCCCCGGGACGAACGGCGGCGGGGAAGGTGAACCTGGCCGCCGGTGTCAGGGCACTATGACGATCTTCCGCCCTTGGCCCCCCGCGAACTGGGCGAGTGCCTGCGGGTAGTCGTCCAGCGGCAGACGGTGGCTGATGAACACTTGGGGGTCGAGTACTCCGGTGGCGAAGAGGTCCGCTGCGCGTTCGAAGCTGTGCAGGACGGCCATGGAGCCGGTGATGGTGATTTCCTGATTGTAGATGCGGTAGGGCGAGATGGTGGCCGTTGTCGCGTAGTCCGAGACGCCGAACTGCAGGAATGTCCCTGCCTTCGCGACGCGGTCCAGGCCGTCCTGGATGGCGGCGGCGTTGCCGGTTGCATCGATCACGACCTCCCAGCCGCCATGCTGCTGGAACTCCTCCGCCGAGGCGGCCGACCTTGAGCAGCCCAGTTTCTCGGCTGTGGCGAGGCGCTCGGGGTTGATGTCAATGATGTCCACTGAAGCGGCACCGGTGCGCTTGGCCAGCTCCAGCATCATCAGGCCCATGGTGCCGCTGCCGTAGATGAGCACATTCGTCCCCACCTTGGCATTGAGCACGTCGTATCCCCGTACCGCGCACGACAGCGGTTCGATGAGGGCGGCGTCCGCCATATCGACATGTTCGGGCAGCCGGACGCAGTTGGCGACGGGGGCCACGGCGTATTCCGCGGCGCCGCCGGCGACGGTGACGCCGATCGCGGCCCACCGGTCGCAGAGGTTGTTGCGGCCGTTGCGGCAGTAGCGGCACTCGTTGCAGTACAGCGAGGGGTCCA
This sequence comes from Streptomyces sp. NPDC007095, assembly GCF_040634475.1. Lineage (NCBI taxonomy): Bacteria > Bacillati > Actinomycetota > Actinomycetes > Kitasatosporales > Streptomycetaceae > Streptomyces > Streptomyces sp. NPDC007095. Next base: position 6,046 of record NZ_JBEYFS010000258.1, on the reverse strand, counting down.
CGGCGACCCGGTCGCCGACGGCGAGTTCGGTTACCTCGGTACCGATGCCGACGACCTCTCCGGCGAACTCGTGGCCGGGGACGATGGGCAGCGAGGGCGCGAACTCGCCCTGGAGAATGTGCAGGTCCGTGCCGCACAACCCGCAGGCGGCCACGTCCACCACGACCTCGCGCGGCCCGGGGGTGGGGTCGGGGACCGTGGTGACGGTGACCTTGCCGGGGGCTTCGATGACGGCGGCTTTCACTTGACTGCTCCTAGGGACAGGCCGCGAACCAGTTTGTCCTGGGCAGCCCAGCCGGCGATGAGGACAGGCAGGGACACCAGGGTGGCGGCGGCGCACAGACGGGCGAGGAAGAGGCCTTCGTTGGTGATGAACCCGACGAGGAAGACGGGGGCGGTGGAGGCGTTGGTGGCGGTGAGGTTGACGGCGAAGAGGAACTCGTTCCAGCTGAAGATGAAGCAGATCAGCGCGGTGGCGGCGAGTCCGGGCATGGCGACGGGGCCGACGATGCGCAGCAGCACGGTAGGCAGGCCGGCGCCGTCGACCTCGGCGGCTTCCAGGATTTCCTTGGGGACTTCGGCGAGGAAGGAGCGCATCATCCACACCGCGATCGGGAGGTTCATGGCGGTGTAGAGGACGATCAGTGTCCAGACGTTGTCCAGCATCCCGGCGTCCTTGACGATCAGGTACACCGGCAGCAGGGCCGCGATGGCCGGGAGGAACTTGGTGGACAGGAAGAAGAACATCACGTCGGTCCACTTCTCGACCGGCTTGATGGACAGTGCGTAGGCCGCCGGGACCGCGAGGGCGAGTACAAGGAGCGTCGAAAGGACGCTGGCCATGGCCGAGTTGAGGAGGAAGGGGGTGATGTTCCGGCTGAACAGCAGTTTGTACTGGTCGAAGGTGAGCGGCGCGAAGGGGGTGGGCGGGTTGGTCGCCGCGTCGGCCTCCTGGTGGAAGGAGGTGAGCACCATCCACGCCACCGGCGCGAAGAACGCCAGCGTGGCGAGCCAGGCGACGAAGGTCCACAGGGGCGACAGCCGGGGCGTGTTGCCGTGGTCGTCGCGGCGGCGCAGGAGCTTCTTGAACCTCGACCCGGGCGCGGCGACTGCCGCGTGAGTGGTCATCGGGATACCTCCTCGCGGAACAGCGACGCGATGGTGCGCAGCGCGAAGGTCGCGATCACGATCGAGCCGAGCACGACGACGACTCCGGCGGCGGCCGCCTCGCCGTACTCGTACTTGCGGAACATCGTCAGGTAGATCTCGTAGGGAAGGTTGGTCGTCTGCGAGCCGGGGCCGCCCTGGGTGATGGTGTAGACCGAGTCGAAGGTCTGCACGACGTAGATCGTGCCGAGCAGGACGCCCAGTTCGATGTACTGGCGCAGGTGCGGCAGCGTGATGAAACGGAAGGTCGCCATCGCCGACGCCCCGTCGACGCGGGCCGCCTCCAGGACGTCACCGGGCTGCGCCTGCAGGCCGGCCAGCAGGATCAGCATCATGAACGGGGTCCACTGCCATACCAGCGCGACGACGATGGCCGGCATCGCCGAGTTCGACACCCAGTCGATGGTGGGGCCGTTCTCGGCCCCGAAGAGTCGGTAGACGGCGTTGAGGGTGCCGTTGAGTAGGCCATAGTCGGGGTTGTAGATGGCGTGTTTCCACAGCAGTGCGGCTGCGACGGGCATGATCAGGAACGGTGTGATGAGCAGGGTGCGGGCCAGGCCCCGGCCGGGGAAGCGACGGTCGAGCAGCATCGCCAGACCGAGTCCGAGGAGCACGCTGATCAGCACCACCGATGCGGTGAGCACGACTGTGTTGAGCACGGCCGTGCGTAGCCGCTCGTCGGTGAAGACGAACTTGAAGTTGGACAGGCCGACGAAGTGCCGGTCACCCGGCTTGAGGATGTTCCACTGGAAGGTGGAGATCACGAGCGTGGCCACGAACGGCAGCTGTGTCACGACGACCGTGAAGATCAGCGCCGGCAGCAGGGGGACGCGCCGCCGCCACTTGTGTACCGTTTCACGCTTGCCTGGCTGGTGTGGAGGGTGTGTGCGCACCGCTTTGGGCGCGGGAACGAGTGTGGTCATGAGGGGGTCCTTGAGCCGGCCGATGACGGCCGAGGGAGGGGAAGCGGTGTCCGGTCGGCGGGAGCGCCGACCGGACGGCGAGGGTCACTTCTGGTAGTTCTTGGCGACGTCCTCGGCGAGCTTCTGGCCGTTGTCCAGAGCCTTGTCCACGCTGGTCTTGCCGGCGATGGCCGCGGAGATGTCCTGCGTCACCTTGGTGCCGAGGTCCTGGAACTCGGGGATGGCCACGAACTGGACGCCCACCGTGGGCCGCGGCTGCACACCGGGGTTCGTCGGGTTCGCCTGCTCGATGGACTTGAGGGTGATGTCGCCGAAGGCCCCGGCCGCCTTCTTGTACTCGGGGATCTCATAGGTGCTGGCCCGCTTCCCGGCGGGAACGCGCGCCCAGCCGAGCTTCTCGCCGACGAGGTTCTCGTACTTCTTGCTGGACGCCCAGAGCATGAACTTCGAGGCGGCGTCGGCGTTCTTGGTGGTCTTCGGCATCGCCCACGCCCAGGACCACAGCCAGCCGGAGCTGTCCGTCTTGGCCACCGGCGCGTACGCGTAGCCGACCTTGCCTGCGATCTTGCTGGAGCTGGGGTCCTCCAGTGATCCGGCCGCGCTGGTCGCGTCGTACCACATCGCGACCTTGCCCTGGCTCATGGCGTTGAGACACTCGGTGAAGCCGGACTGTGAGGCACCCACTTCACCGTGCTTCTTGACCAGGTTGACGTAGAAGTTGGTCGCCTTCTTGAACTCCGTGTTGTTGACCTGGGCCTTCCAGTCCTTGGTGAACCAGGTGCCGCCGAAGGTGTTGGCCACGGTCGTCAGCGACGCACCGAGCTCGCCCCAGCCGGCCAGGCCGCGCAGGCAGATGCCCTTCATGCCGGGGCGGGCGCCGTCGACCTTGGCGGCGATGCCGGCGACCTGCTGCCAGGTCGGTTTCTCGGGCACGGTGATGCCCTTCTCCGCCATGACCTCCTTGTTGTACATGAGGAAGGACGACTCACCGTAGAACGGAAGCGCGTACAGATTGCCGTCGTCGCCGGACAGCGACTGAACCATGGGCTTGAGCAGGTCGGCCTCGTCGAAGGCGGAGTCCTTCTCGGCGTAGGAGCTCAGCTCGTGCAGCCAGCCGTTCTTGTGCCAGATGGGCACTTCGTAGGCGCCGATGGTGGCGACGTCGTACTGGCCGGCCTGGGTGGCGATGTCCTGGGTGACCTTGTCGCGCAGTTCGTTCTCGGGAAGGATCGTGAAGTTCACCTTGATACCGGTGTCCTTGGTGAAGGTGTTCTTCGTCAGCTTCGCGATGTCCTCCATCTGCGGGTTGCCGACCATGAGCACATTGATGCTCTCGCCCCCGCCTCCGGAGCTCGACCCGCCGGCCCCGCTGCACGCGGCCAGCATCGAGCCTGCGGCCACGGCGGCGAGCACAGCGCGAGTGCTTCTCCGGACGTGGGTGATTTTTCGGATGGGCATGGCTGACTCCAGAAGTGTTCGAGGACATGGGGGTGCCCAGGTCCGGTCGTGCGAGTGCGTGGTGAGTTGGAGAGACGCAGGATGAGTTGGACAGACGCCGGTCAAACCCGGATGACCTCCGGCCCCAGGAGGAAGTAGCGATGGGCTTCGGAGGCAGGAAGCCCAGTGTCGGTGACGATCGCTTCGAAGTCTGCGATCTCAGCGAAACGACAGAAGCTGGTTGCTCCGAACTTGCTGTGGACGCCCGAGAAGACCCGGCGTCGGGAAACAGCCATGACCTGCGCCTTTACACTGCTCACCGAGGGGTCCGGAGTGGTGAGCCCCCATTGGCGGGAGATGCCGTTTGCGCCGACGTATGCCAGGTCGATGACGAGGCCGGACAGCATGTGGGTCGCCCAGTGATCGACTGTCGCCAGCGTGGCGCCCCGCACGCGACCACCGAGCAGCAGCACGGTGACGCTCTCGACGGCGGCCAGGGTGCCGGCCGCGGCGAGGGAGGAGGTGATCACGGTCAGTGGCCGGTCACGAGGCAGAGCAGCGGCGATGAGCTGTGGGGTGTAACCCTCGTCGATGTACACCGTTTCCGCGTCACCGAGCAGGCCCACGGCGGCGGCAGCGATCCGCGACTTCTCCCCGACCTGACTGGTGGTCCGGTAGGAGAGTGTCGTCTCGAAGCCGGCGCTCTCGACGGGGTAGGCGCCGCCGTGGGTTCGCCGCACCAGCCCATGAGCATCCAGCAGTTTCAGGTCGCGCCGCACCGTTTCCTTGGAGATGCCCAAGTCGGCGGCGGCCGTGGCCACATCTACGGAGCCGACACGGCGCGTCGCCTCCAGGATGGCGCGTCGGCGTTCTTCGGCGTCCACGGCGACACCTCCACTGCGCGATCTGACCCGACACTCGGTCCGGCCGTTTCCGGTCTGGCACGTTTGCGCCTAGTGCCGCATCAGGCAACGTTCGCCCCGTCGCGACGCCCGGCACGCACTCTCGCCGCACCGGCCGAAAGCCCAAGTACGTCCAGTACGAGGACTTCCGGCCGGCACGCCGAGAGCACGCACCGGACGCCGCTCCTTGACGGGCAAACGTTGCCTGCCGCGGCACTAGCCAGAGCCCTGCCCGTTCGGGCTCATGCGAACTTTTTATCGGCACGCCAGCCTCGTGAACAGGCAAATCGTCATGAGTTCCGTGACCGGGTGCGCCCGCTTCGAATGCGGCATTCCCGCAGACGGAGGCCTTCTTTGATCAAAAAAGGAGCAAGCTCGCCACCCGGGTCCGCTCGGAACGTGCCCGTTCACTGCCTGCTTCCCGACGGCAGGGGAAGTCGATCGTGGTCGTCGTCGTGTGCGGGGGCGCTGAAGCGGATCCTGGAGTTCGTCCTCGACTTCGGAGAGCTCCCTCAAGAAAGCCGACAACACGCGCAGGGGAGAGGGCCGACGGCAGTCGCCGTTCGCACATCTCATCGGTATCGCCGAACCAGTGCCGCACCTCTACGTGGGACACCCGGGTTCAAGCTGATCACCAAGGACAACCTCACCACCATCCCCTGGAACGGCGACGTGGACCGGCAGAGCGCCTACCTCAAGCTCTGGGACAGCAGGACAGGCTGAACTCGGCTGACCAATGCGCAGGGCAGTCGCTTCAACCGGTCGCGGACGTACCGGTCCCGCTCCGCCTGCGGCGGTGCCGTCGATGCCTGCCTGATGACCTGGGACTTCTCTTGTGGATCACGCCGAGTAAGTCGTCGGCCGTAGGATCGGGGGCCATTGCTGCGTGAGGGGCGGGAGGTTGAGACTTCCTCAGCAGGCTCGCCCGACAGTGGTTGCTCATCAGTCGCTCGGCGAGGTAGTAGGCCGGCCGGTCGAACGCACCCGAGGAGGACACACCTACGCGGGCGTGGCCGAACCGGCATGAGGACCGTAAGTGTGTGAGCAACCGCCGCGACCGCCGCGCACCTTTTCTGATGATCGGGTCGGCGTGTCCGGCTGCGGGCATGACGCTGGTCTGCCCAGCATTTCCATGTGTCTATCGGAAGTGCCCTCGTGGCCGTGTGCGCTGGAAGCCTGAAGAACTCCCATCGTCGCAGGTCACAAGGCACTTCCTCGTACCCGGAAACATCACCGCTCGCACATCAGCCGGTGGATCCGGGCTGAGGCATGTGCCTCCCCCCCAACTCGCCTCTGGGACTGTCCATTTGGTTCAGGACGCCGACGCTGCCATCCCTGGGGAGCGGAGATCCGCGCTACCGGTCCGAGGGTGTGCCGGTCGAGGGAAATCTGGCGCGAGCGGTGGATGAGGAGAGCCCACGGTCGTTCCGGGAGGAAGGCCCCACGTCATTGTTGTACGGACGGGCAAGGTTTGGCGGGTGTGGCTGCGACGGACGCGGGCGGTGGCCCAGGATGACCGGATGACGCACCGGGCCGGGACGGATGGGAACCCGTCCCGGCGGCGTGGTCCGGTGTGCGGTATGCCGTGCGGCTGAGGGCACTTCGGCGACTGTTCGG
>NZ_JBEYFS010000257.1:0-16130 GCF_040634475.1 Streptomyces sp. NPDC007095 | reverse complement strand
CTGTGCCCGGCACGCCGAGAGCACGCAGAGCACGCACCTGACGCCGCAGGGCCCGCCCTCCGGGCGGACGACGGGAATGTGACGACAGGACCTAGGCGGCCGTCGGCCGGGGGCCGAAGGCCTGCGCGCAGGGCGTCGCCGGTCGCGAGTCGTGGGTGCCTGTGTCGGCCCTTGCCGGTGGCGAACCGAAGGCTCCCGTGTCGGTTGCCGCGCGGCCGACTCAGCCGTTGCGCCCCGCCGCCCTGCGAACCGCCTCTATGAACCGGCGCGCCGAGGGCGGCCCCGGCTTGCCCGGCGCGGGGTCGTGCTCGCCGAGCGTGAGTGAATAGCGGGTGCCGTTGACGTCGGCCAATGCCCGGTCCTCGGGGGCGAACCACGGCTTCGACGCCCGCACCGCCTGCACCGGCGCACTGTCGATCTCGCTGCCGTAACTCGTCAGCAATTCCAGCCTGCCGTCGCTGATCCGGACCTGTCCGGCCCGGGTGAGCGACCGAAGCCTCTTCCCGATCCGCACGCCCGTGGCCGTGAACTCCGGCTCCGCCATGATGCTCCGCCCCCTTGTGCGCGTCGGCTGTGCTCTGTCCCGCATCGCTCTGTCCCGCGTCGTTCTGTCCCGCGTCCCGGCCCCGGATCCCGCGCGGGTCGAGCTCCGGTGTGCGCGACCGCTCCGGGGTGTCATCCCGCGCGGCGCGGTCGGACGCGGGCCGCGTCCCCTGCGGTGCAGTCTGCCCGCAGGCAGCGACGAGCACCAGTGCGCATGACGAGGTGACGGCGGGGACGGGAGCACTCGCCCGGGTGCGCCCCCGTCGCTTCGGACACCCCTGCTCCAGGGGTGCCTTTGAGGTGCTCAAAGGTGTGTTTATGCAGGTGAGAAGCGTGCGCAAGGTGTTTATGATCGAGGCGTCCGACCATCTGAACCGGCGTCGGCGCGATGCGTAAGGAGCCCCGCCGTGAGCACCCCTCAGCAGATCCGGACCGGCGAAACCCTCGACGTCGACCACAGCGACGCGCGGTACCGGACCTGGCTCAAAGAAGCCGTGCGTAAGGTCCAGGCCGACGCGAACCGTTCGGCGGACACCCACCTGCTGCGCTTCCCGCTGCCCGAGGCGTGGGGTATCGATCTCTACCTCAAGGACGAGTCGACCCACCCCACCGGCAGCCTCAAGCACCGCCTCGCCCGCTCACTCTTCCTGTACGGGCTCTGCAATGGCTGGATCCGGCCGGGCCGACCGGTGATCGAGGCGTCCAGCGGCTCGACCGCGGTCTCCGAGGCGTACTTCGCGAAGCTGATCGGCGTGCCCTTCATCGCGGTCATGCCGCGCACCACCAGCGCCGAGAAGTGCCGTCTGATCGAGTTCCACGGCGGGCAGTGCCACTTCGTGGACGACTCCCGCAGGATGTACGAGGAGTCCGCCGCCCTGGCGGTCGAGACCGGCGGCCACTACATGGACCAGTTCACCTACGCGGAACGGGCCACGGACTGGCGCGGCAACAACAACATCGCCGAATCCATCTTCCGCCAGCTGGAGTTGGAGCGTTTCCCGGAGCCCGCGTGGATCGTCGCCACAGCCGGCACCGGCGGCACCTCGGCCACCCTCGCGCGCTACGTCCACTACATGCAGGCCGACACCCGTATCTGCGTCGCCGACCCGGAGAACTCGTGTTTCTTCGAGGGCTGGACCACCGGCGATGCGGACGTCACCTGCGACTGTGGCTCACGTATCGAGGGCATCGGCAGGCCCCGCATGGAGCCGAGCTTCGTGCCGGGCGCGATCGACCGGATGATGAAGGTGCCGGACGCCGCGAGCGTGGCGGCCGTACGGGCACTGGAACAGGCCATCGGCCGCAAGGCGGGCGGCTCGACCGGCACCGGGCTGTGGAGCGCGCTGAAGATCGTCGCCGAGATGGTGGCCGAGGGGCGCGAGGGGAGCGTGGTGACGCTGCTCTGCGACCCGGGGGACCGCTATCTCGACAAGTACTACTCGGACGCGTGGCTGGCCGAACAGGGGCTGGACATCGCGCCCTACACCGCTGCGATCGCGGCCCTGCTCCAGACGGGCGTCTGGCCGGACTGACCGCCTGGGCGCGGCTCAGGGGGCGCGTCCACGGGCGGACCCAGGGCCTGTTGTTCGGATCAGGCCTGGGCCACTGATCAAGCCCCGTCGCCTGAAACGACCCGATCCGAACGATCCGAACGACAGGCCCCGGACGTCACGCGTGAGTCGACGTCAGCCGTCGGTCCAGCGCCGTCACCGCCTGGCGGAACGCGCGGCCAAGACCCGCCCGGCCCAGTTTCAGGGCCAGCCGGAACGGGGCCGCGCCGTCGGCGGCGAAGGTCCACTGGACCCGGGTGCCCTTGCCGGCCGGAGTCAGCCGCCACTCCTCGAGCAGGGCCCGGGGTCCGGGCGCGTTCGTGACGTCCACCCGGTACGCGTACACCTCGGGGGTCTCGGCCACGAGGACCGTCTCCTGGAAGCGCGTACCGCCCCGGAGCCGGACCTCGCGTCCGGCGCCGTCCCCGGTCGGCCGGGCGAGCGTCACCGCCGAGAACCACTCGCTCCAGCCGGGCACGTCCTCGGCCAGCGCGCGGAAGACCACCTCGGGAGGGGCCGCCACCTCGCGGGCGAACACCAGACGCAGGGGAGCGGTCTCGGCGAAGTCGAGTTCCACCGGGCGCAGACGGCGTGCCATGGACGAAACCCCCACCTGGGATCGGAGCCGCGGGCAGCGTCACCTTAGCTGGCGGACCGTCAGATGTCTGTACCGTCCTCGGGCTCTCCGGCCACCACCAGGCGCCGCAGGTGCTCGGAGACCTCCGCCCGCGCCCCGGCCGGCAGCCCGGCGTCGGTGACCAGCGTGTCGACCTGGTCCAGCGCGGCGAACGAACTCAGCCCCACCGTGCCCCACTTGGTGTGGTCGGCGACCACGACGACCCGCCGTGCGGACTGCACCAGCCGCCGGTTGGTCTCGGCCTCCGCCAGGTTCGGCGTCGACAGGCCCGCCTCGACCGATATCCCGTGCACCCCGAGGAACAGCACGTCGAAGTGGAGCGCCGCGATGGCCTGGTCGGCAACGGGGCCGACCAGCGAGTCGGACGGGGTGCGCACCCCGCCCGTCAGCACGACCGTGGCCGCGCCCTGCCGCTGGCCGGAGAGGCGCTGCGCCGAGTGGAAGACATCGGCGACCCGCACCGAGTTGGTGACCACGGTCAGGTCCGGCACGTCAAGGAGCTGATGGGCCAGCGCGTACGTCGTCGTACCGCCCGAGAGCGCGATCGCCGTGCCCGGCGCGACCAGCTCGGCGGCGGCCCGCGCGATGTCCTCCTTGGCGGTCAGCTCCAGACCCGACTTGGCCTCGAAACCCGGCTCGTGCGTACTCGCCTCGACCAGCGGCACCGCGCCGCCGTGCACCTTCTCCACCACGCCCTGGCGGGCGAGCGCGTCGAGGTCACGACGGACCGTCATGTCGGAGACGCCGAGCTTGCGGGTCAGCTCGTTCACCCGGACGCCGCCCCGACGCCGTACCTCGTCGAGAATCAGGGCGCGACGCTGCTCCGCGAGAAGGTTCTGATTCTCACTCACGTCCGCTCCGATCCTCGCGCCACAAGCTGCCCGCCACTCCGTCCGAACCCACTCCCACGTGGACATTCTCCTTGTCCTAGGCCTGGAGGACGACCCATCCTCGCACGGGCCACCGACACGTGCGCCACTCCCCGCAAGGACACCGCGTCCCGCCCGCCGCGTCACTGTCACACGTATCGGGGAGATTCCGTGACCACAGGTGCGCGCGCACCCCTGAACGGAGATCCTTGTACCTGCACATGACACATGCCAGACGCGCGCACGGGGGAAGTGCAGAAAAGTGGAACGTGCACGGGAACACGCCGCGGCGGGAGAGCTCAGCGGCCCCGCACAGCGGCCCGAAGCCGCCGATACCGCCCTCGAACTCCTGGTCCACGGAGTCGGCGGCACCACGCCCGAGGAGATGCTGGACGATCCGCGGACGGTCCGGATCAGCGGCGACGACACCGCGGCCGTGTACCGGCGCGTCGACGACGCCGACGCGGAGCGGCGCCCCGAAGCCTACCGGGGCAAACCGGTCCCCGAGGCCTATGTGTGGTGCAACCTCACCTCAGGCAACGGAACCCGGGCCCTGTGGCTGTTGCTGCTGCCCTTCATGGTCGTCAACCTCGCGCACTGGATGCGTCCCGCCACCCGCGGCCGCACCCGGACGGTCCGCCTGTACGGCCTGCTCGTCCGGCTCACCGGGCTCACCCTCACCGTGCTGCTGGTCGCCGCGGCCTGCGAGGTCGCCCTGGACCTGACCGCCTGGCAGTGCGCGGGCACCCGCGCGTGTGCCGAGGCGCACTCCTGGCTGGGCTTCCTCTCCCCGGACCTGTCCGACAACGGCTGGTGGAGCCGGCCCGGCCGCCGCCTCGCCCTGGCGGGCCTGGTGCCCGCGGGTCTCACCTGCCTGCTCTGGTACCTCTCGCACCGCACCTGGAGCGCGTACGAGTCCCAGCAGCCCGTGTCCCGCAGGCCCGAGCCTGCCGAGGAGACCGGCCGCACCGGGCTCGGCAGGCCCGGCTTCTGGTACGGGCGCCGTCTGGTGGCCCGGCTGCGCGCCGCGCACACCGCGGCGGGACTTCTCACCGTCACCGCCGCCGTCGGCGGCCCCGCGGCCCGCTTCGACCGGGAGACCGGGGGACCCGCCGTGCTCGGGATCCTCGGTCTGCTGCTGTACGCATCGCTCGTCGTGGGCACCGTCGTCGTGGTGTGGGTGGTCTGCCGGCGCGGGCGCAGCGAACACCGGCTGGACCAGGAACTGGACGCGACCCTGGTGCGTCTGCTGCCCCTGGGTTCGATCGTCCTGTTCTCCCTGACCCTGCTGTACGCCGGATGGCCACGGCCCGGCTGGCACTCGGCGGGGCGGCTGCCGGGCGACGCGACCTTCGGAGGCCTCGCCCTCGCCCAGGGGGTGCTCGTCATCGCGCTCGGCGTGGTGGCCCGCGTTCTGTACCGCACCCGGCCCGACCCGCGCACCGCCCTGCGCGGTCTGGCCGGACCCGCCGTCGCGATGCTGGCCTGCGCCCTGGGCGGCGTGATGTCCGGCGGAGTCGCCCAGCGCGTCGCCGACTGGCTGGACGGCACGCGCGGCTCGCTGCCCGGCCCGCCCGTCCTGCTGACCTGGCAGGCGTCCGTGATCCCGCCGACGCTCCTCGTGCTCCTCGGCCTGTGCGGCCGACTGGCCCTGCGTACCTGGCGGCTGCGCGGCCTCGAGGCGTGCGAGGTGGAGCTCGACTACCGGGGCGAGGCCAAGGACACCACCCGCACCGGCCGTATCGCGAGCACGCGCGCGATGGCCGCCCTCACCGACCGGGCGCCCCTCGTGGTCGGCGTGATCTCGTTCGTGACCCTGCTCCTCGGCGCCGGAGCCCTGGTGGGCGTCCTGGCCACCGGTGACGCTCCGGCGGAGGCCGCGCGAGGGTCGTACGCCTTCGTCCGAGGCGCCGCCGAAACCGCGCAGGCGCTCGGGTCCTGGCTGATCGGCCTCGGCTTCATACTTCTCGTCACCTCGGGGCGGCGCGCCTACAAGGACCCGGCGGCCCGCCGCACCATCGGCATCCTCTGGGACGTCGGCACCTTCTGGCCGCGCGCCGCCCACCCCTTCGCGCCGCCCTGTTACGCCGAGCGTGCCGTGCCCGACCTGACGTGGCGCATGGTCACCTGGACCCGCGCCACCGGCGGGCGCCTGGTGCTCTCCGGGCACTCCCAGGGCAGTGTGCTGGCCGCCGCCGCGGCCTGGCAGCTGAAACCCTCCGTACGCAGGCGGGTCGCACTGCTCACCTACGGCTCACCCCTGGAACGGCTCTACGGGCGTTGGTTCCCGGCGCACTTCGGCCCGGCCGCCCTCACCTCCCTGCACCGGGAGGTCGACTGCTGGCGCAACCTGTACCGCCTCACCGACCCCATCGGCGGCCCCATACGGCTGCCCGGCGACTGCGGCCCCCAGGTCGACCGCGCGCCCCTGAAGGACCCGCTCGCCTACGGACGCACCCAGGAGCATCCGCTGCCCGCGCCGATCCTCGGACACGGGGACTACCAGGCGGACCCGGCCTTCGCCGAGGAACGCGAACGGCTGCTGGCGCGGTTGCGGCCGGAGGCGGTACCGGGCCCCCGCCCCGACGGCGACGCCACGACCTGAGGGCGACCACCCGTCCACGGGCGAGACTCAGGGCAGCTCCGGCAGGTCCTCCGGATAGAGCAGCGTGAGGTCGTCCGTGCTCGGCTCCTCGAGTTGGGCGACCCGCCCCGCGTGCCGCTCGACCATCGCCTCGAAGGTCTGCCGCGCGGTGCGGCCGTTGCCGAACGCCGGGCCCTTGGGGATGGCCGTGAAGTACTTCAGCAGCGCCTCGGGCGCGCCGGGCGCCAGGCTGTACTCGTGCTCCTCGGCCTGCTGCTCCACGATCCGCAGCAGTTCCTCGGGGATGTAGTCGCTGAAGGTGATGGTCCGTGAGAAGCGGGATGCCACGCCGGGGTTGACGGTGAGAAAGCGCTCCATCTCGGCCGTGTAGCCCGCGACGATCACGACGACGGCGTCCCGGTGGTCCTCCATCAGCTTCACGAGCGTGTCGATGGCCTCACGGCCGAAGTCGCGGCCAGAGTCCTCCGGCGACAGCGCGTACGCCTCGTCGATGAACAGGACACCGCCGCGCGCCCTTTCGAACGCCTCCTGGGTGCGGATCGCCGTGGAGCCGATGTGCTCGCCCACCAGGTCGACGCGGGACACCTCGACCAGGTGCCCCTGCTCCAGGACACCGAGCGAGGCCAGGATCTCGCCGTACAGCCGGGCGACCGTCGTCTTGCCGGTGCCGGGGGAGCCGGTGAAGACCAGGTGGCGGCGGGCGGAGGCCGCCTTGAGGCCCGCCTGCTGTCTGCGGCGGCCCACCTCGATCATGTCGGTGAGGGCGCGCACCTCGCGCTTGACGCTCTCCAGGCCCACCAGCCCGTCGAGTTCACCGAGGACGACCTTCGATGTACGGGCCGGCTGCGCGGGCTCGGGCTCCGAGGCGGTGACGAGCGGTTCCTGCTCGGTGGAGCGCTGGCCCGGGATCGAGCCGAGCAGGCTCGTGGACGGGTTGGACGTCTGCACGGCCGTCTCGTGCGCCGGGGGGCGCACTCCGGCGCTCTCGTCGCTCGTGCAGTCCTCGACGACCGGGCCGCCGCCCGGGGCGTTGCCGCCGTCGGCGAACTCGTAACCCCCGCGTGCGCAGCGCTCCGTACGGCACTTCTTCAGCGTCGCCCGACAGCCGTCGATGACATGGAAGCCATAGCCCCCGCTGCCCGTCACCCGGCAGTTGTGGAAGCTGCCGCGGCCACCCGCCGACACATAGAAACCGGCCTCCGCGGGGGAGCCGACCGTGCAGCGCTCGATGGTGGGGTCGGCGCCCTTGGTGACGATCACGCCGGTCTGGGTGCCGTCCACGGTGCAGCCGGACAGGGTGCCGCCGCTCCCGTGGTCACGGAACCAGGCGCCCGTCGCGGCGTCGCGGATGCGGCAGTCGTCGAGCTGCGCGGTCGCGCCGTCGCTCACCGAGACGGCGGTATTGCGCACTTGGGAGAGGTCGCTGTCGACGACGTCCACGCGTGAACCGCGGTCGAGGACGAACAGGGCGTCGGGCACGTCGTGCACCCGGCAGGACTCGAGCACCGCGGTCGCGCCGTCGCTGACCCACACCGCGGGGTAGTCGCCCGTGCTGTCGAAGATCTCGCACTGGTTGGCGTCCACGCGCGTGCCCGGGTCCCAGACCGACAGGCCGTTGCGCCCGAACTGCCGGACGGTGGTGCGGGTCAGGGTGAGGACCGAGCGGGAACGCAGGTCCACCGCGTTCTCCGGGATGTCGTGGATGCGGCAGTCGGCGAGCGTGAGTACGGCGTCCGTGTCCAGGGTGACGCCGTCCGACGTCGTGCGGTGCACATCGCAGTCGGTGAGATGGGCCGCGGCGCGCGCGGTGATCTGCACGCCGGAGCCCTTGACCTCGTACACCTCGCAACCGACCGCCTCCAGCGAGGAGTTCTCGCCGGTCACCGACAGGCCCGCGCCGGAGGCGTGGTGCACCCGGCAGCGCTCCAGACGGGGATGCGCGCCACCGCGGACCGCGATGCCGGACTGTCCGGCCGCGACGACCTCGCACTCCTCGAACACGCCACCGCCGCCGTCGACTACGGCGATGCCGATGCCGGCCGGATTGTCGACCGTGCAGCGCCGCACGGTCGGACGGGCGCCGCCTCGCACCTCGATGCCGGCCGCGGAGCGCGTGACGATCCGCACGTCGAGGAGCTCCGGGGTGCCCTCCTCGACGAGCAGCGCGGGCGCCGCCGAGTCCTGGCCCTCCACGTGCAGGTCCTGGACCACGGCTGAGGCGCGCACGGTCAGCGGCACACCGTCCACGGGCGCGATGCGCACGGAACCGGGGGAGCCCTCCGGGCCGCGCAGCGTCACCGCGCGCTGGACCACGAGATTCTCCCGGTAGGTGCCGGGTGCGACGGTGAGCACGTCCCCGTCGGCCGCGGCCTCCAGGGCGGCGGCCAGCGATGCGTACTCTCCTGTGCGGCGCCGCCACCGCGAGGTGCCGGTGTGCGTCACCTGGACCGTGCCCTGTGCCATGGCGCTGTTGTGCCCCCACCTCGTCGTACGCGGGTCCTGCGAGGCCGTGCTGAAACCCCGTCGCGATCAAGAACAGCTTCTCACGACGGCGCCGAACGATTCGGTCGGTCCACCGTAGCGTGCGCGGGCACGGTGGGTTGACCGGAGCCGGAAGGCGGTCAGCTGCCGGTGCCCGTCCTGCCCCAGTCCGGACCCGCCCTGTCCCATGCCTGATCCCAACGGGCGTAACGGCGAAGGGTCATGCGCCACACGATCAGACGTCTGCCGCTGTCGAGGAGCCCGGCGGTGAGCAGGGCCGCGCCGATGCCCGCCAGCACGGCGTGCGTCGTCGCGGTGGCCGAATCCAGCGGGCGGGCGACCATGTCACCGTGCTCGTCGGTCCAGAGGGTGAAGTGGTCGCCCTTGTGCGGTGATTTGAGGGCGGCTAGCACCTTGCCGTGATGCGCCGAGCCGTCCGGAGCGGTCCAGTCGGCGAGCACACGGCTGTGCGGATCCTGCGCCGACGAGGCCTCGGGATCGGGGTCCAGCGGGGCCCGGTCCGCCTTGCCGACCACAGTGGCCGTCACTTCGTGGCGGGCCAGGTGCTGGTCCCGAACGGCCTGTTGGAGGGCGTCCTGCGCCGTCGCTCCGGTGAGGGCGCCGAGCAGGGGCGCGAGGGTGAGGATCAGCAGGACGGCCAGCAGGGCCAGCCACGCCTCGACCAGATCGGTCGTGCGGCGCAGCGGATTGTGCCGCCAACGCCAGAGTCCGCCGATAGCTCGCACCGTCCCGCACCCCCTTTCGCCTCCGTGATAACCCCCGGCGGAGCCGTTCATATGTGAGCCCCGGGAAAGAGAGAGCGAAATCACCCTTCCCGCGGGTCTTTCATGAACTTCTCACGCAGTCTCAACGACCGTGCCCGGGGCCCGGGTTCCCCGCGGGCGGGTCATTCGAGGACCGTGACCGGATCGCCGATCCGCACCGTGCCGCGGGACTCCGGCACCAGGTTCTGTCCGAAGACGAGCTGGGAGCCGAAGCGACGGTGGCGTCCGAGCGTGCGCAGCGGCTCCTTGCCGCGCTGGGCGGTGTCCTGGTCGGTGGTGGTCACGACGCAGCGGCCGCACATCTTGGGCACCCGGAAGCTGACGTCGCCGATGGCGATCCGCCGCCAGCCGTCCTCGGCCCATGCCGTCGTGCCCGCCACCACCACGTTCGGCCGGAAACGGTTCATCGGGAGGGGGCCCTCGTCGGCGCGGTCGCCCCGCGCGATCAAGGAGTTGAGCGCGTCCAGCGAGGCGAGGGTGGTGACCAGCAGGGGGTAGCCGTCGGCGAAGCTGACGCTCTCGCCCGGACGCGCGTAGTCCGGGTCCACCGGCCTGCGTGTGGCGGGATCGTCCATGTGGAGGAGACGCACCTCGGTCCCCAGATAGTCACTGCACCAGGCGTGCGCGCCCGCGTCGGCGAGGACCGCCTCCACCCTGTCGCCGAAGAGATCCAGCGGCGTCGTGCCGGCCGGCTGGGGCACGAGGACGGTCAGTGGCTCACGGCCGGGCGCGGACAGACGTATGCCGCCGCCGGGCAGCAGCTCGGCGGCGGCCAGTGCCAGCCGTGGTTGCTGACGCTGGGTGACGACCTTTCCCCCGTCGTCGATCAGTACCCAGCGTCGGTCTCCGGCCAGCCCCCAGGGCTCCACGACGGCCTCCCGAAACGAGAGAGCCCGGAATGCCTTGACCGGATGGACATGGATCGAGTACAGCTCCGCATTCCCCATGGCTCCATCGTGCCAGCGGGCACCGACATTCCGGTCCGAATGCCGAGGTGCCCGCGTACCTCAGCCCCTCAGTACCCGCGGTACTGCTGGTTGTTGTACGGGTCCTGGTACGGAGCCGGGGCGGGGCGGGGAGCCGCGGGGCGCATCGCCTCGTAGCCGGTGCCGGCCGCCATCGGGCGCTGCGGCTGCTGCTGGGGTCCCGGGTAGCCGCGCGGGGCGCCGGCCTGCTGCGGGATGTAGGGCGCCGGGGCCTGCTGCAGCGGTGCGGGCTGCTGGGCCTGCGGGTAGCCGCCGTACATGGGGGCCTGCTGCGAGGGTCCGGCGGGCAGGGCGGGAAGTGCCGAGGGGAGCGCGGGAAGGTAGCTGCTGCCCGTGTCGTAGGCGGCGGGAACCCTGATCGGGGCGATCTGGGGAGTGCCCCGCTCGGCGACCAGGGAGTCGTAGATCGGGGTGTCCGGGAAGGACGGCGCGGAGTAGTAACCGCCGCCATAGGTGGAGCGGGGGGAGGTCATGGCACATAAGTTAAGCCCACGATGTGCTGGTTGGGGAGACCGATAAGAGGGTTGTTTTCCGTGTCGGCAGTGACGCGGGATCCCCAATGCGAGCGAACTCGGCAAAAAAGGGCGTCAAGCAGGGTTCGGATCGTGTAAAGGCCGAGTTCCGAGGGGGTTACCGGTGGTTGGCCAGCAGTCTTCGAGGTCCCTCGTGCGATCTTCCGGAGCACGTCACAGGAGTTCGCCGCTTTGGGGGAATAGGTTTGGTCGGGAAAGGGCCCGGGGGACGGCCGGAGGCGCGGCCTGACGCGGTGACGCGGTGACACGTGTTGGGGGCGGACATGACAATGCCTAAAGGTTCGAATGTTCCTGTGCCGACGCGCGCGTTGCGCGTCGAAATGGGGTGGCGTTCGGGGCCCGGAGTGCCCGACGCGGATGCCTCCGCACTGTTGCTGGTCTCCGGAAAAGTCCGCTCCGACGGCGACTTCGTGTTCTACAACCAGCCGGCACACCCCTCCGGCGCCGTGCGGCACGAGGGCAAGCGGGGCGACGGCGGTCAGGTGACCGACACACTGTTCGTCGACCTCGCGCGCGTGGAGGGCGCGATCGAGACCGTGGTGCTGGCCGCCTCCGCGGACGGCGGCACCTTCGGGCAGGTGCCCGGTCTGTACATCCGCGTGCTCGACGCGGGGCAGGGCACGGAGATCGCGCGCTTCGACAGCAAGGACGCGACCGTCGAGACCGCCTTCGTGCTCGGCGAGTTCTACCGGCGCCAGGGTGCCTGGAAGTTCCGCGCGGTCGGACAGGGGTACAGCAGCGGACTGGAAGGGCTGGCGAAGGACTACGGAATCACGGTGGACGAGCCGCAGCACGCGCCGCCCCCGCCGCCCTCCACCACGCGGATCGCCCCCGTACCCCATGCCCCCGCCTCGCCTGGGCCCACACCCCCCGCCGCCATGCCGCCCGCGCGCGGTACACGTGTGGCGGGTCCGCCACCGGTCGGGCCGCCGGTGAACATGCCCCCGCCGGTCGCCCCGCCCGTCACCGTGTCGCCCCCCACCATCGCTCCGCCGCCCGCCCGGCCAGGGGCCCCGGTCCGCCTCTCCAAGGTCACGCTCACCAAGGAGGCGCCCTCGGTCTCGCTGACGAAACAGGGCGGCACGTCCGGCGCCATGCGCGTCAACCTCAACTGGCAGGTCCGCAAGCAGTTCTCGGGGTGGGGCAGCAAGCGGGGCCGGGCCGTCGCGGCGCACAGGGACCTCGATCTCGACCTCTGCGCCCTGTACGAGCTGTCCGACGGCCGCAAGGGAGTCGTCCAGGCGCTGGGCAACGCCTTCGGGGCGCTGCACCAGCCGCCGTACATCCACCTCGACGGCGACGACCGCACCGGTGCCGTGGGGAGCGGCGAGAACCTCACCGTCAACCTCGACCACAAGCAGAGTTTCCGGCGCATCCTCATCTTCGTCACCATCTACGAAGGGGCGCGTTCGTTCGCCGACCTGCACGCCACGGTCACCCTGCAACCGCTGAACGGTGCCCCCGTCGACTTCTCGCTCGACGAGTGCACCGTGCCCTCGACGGTCTGCGCCCTGGCCCTCATCACCAACAACGGCGGCGACCTGATCGTCCAGCGTGAAGCCCGCTACCTCGTCCCCGAGCGCGGCGTGAGCCCGCAGCGCACGGTGGACCGCGTCTACGGGTGGGGCATGAACTGGACCCCCGGCAGAAAGTGACCGGTCAGCGCTCGTCGAGCGCGGTGTCCGGGCGGGCGTAGGTGCGGCCTTTCCAGGCCGCGCCGCGCCCCCTGTAGTGCTGCACCGCGGAATCGACCGTCATGAGGAGGTACAGGAACGCGGTCACCGGCAGGGACGCGGCGAGCCACAGGGGCTGCCGGTAGTAGCGCAGCATCGGCAGATACGTCGCCGCCATCAGCAGCCACGCGAGCCCTCCGGCCGCCGCGATCCCCGTATGCCCGGAGTAGAGACCTGTGAAGAGGGCGACCGGCGGTACCAGGTACACCACGGCGAGGCCGAGGACCGTACCGAGGAGCAGCAGCGGGTTGTGCCGCAGCTGGGCGTACGCGCTGCGCGAGACCATGCGCCACAGGTCGTGCAGCCGGGGATAGGGACGCACGCTGTCGACCCGCTCGGCCAGCCCCAGCCAGATGTGGCCCCCGCTCCCCTTGATCGCCCTCGCGAGCGCGACGTCGTCGATGACGGCGTGCCGGATGGCGTCCGGAATCCGCGCCCGCTCCGCGGCGTCCGCGCGCAGCAGTACGCAACCGCCCGCCGCGGCCGCCGTCCGCGAGCCCTTCACCGCGATCCACCGGAAGGGATAGAGCTGTGCGAAGAAGTAGACGAAGGCGGGGACGACGAGCCGCTCCCACACGCTCTCCACCCGCAGCCGGGCCATCTGCGAGACCAGGTCGAAGCTGCCGGTGCGCGCCGCGGCGACCAGCGTCCGCAGGCTGTCCGGCGCGTGCGCGATGTCCGCGTCCGTCAGCAGCAGGTATTCGGGGCCACGTGCGTGTGCCAGTCCGATGCCGTGACGCACGGCCCAGAGCTTGCCGGTCCAGCCCGCGGGCGGTTCCCCGGGTGAGCCGACGGTGAGCGGCAGCCCGCCGTGCGTACGGGCCAGCTCGCGGGCCAGTTCCCCGGTGCCGTCCGAGCTGCCGTCGTCGACGAGGAAGACCTCGGCCCGCCCCGGATAGTCCTGGGCGAGCAGCGAGGGCAGGCTCTCGGGCAGCACGGCGGCCTCGTCGCGTGCCGGTACGACGATGCAGACGGACGGCCAGTCGTCCGGTTCCCGACGCGGGGGCAGCCGCAGATCCGTACGCCAGAAGAAGCCTTGGCCGAGCAGCAGCCACAGCCAGGCGGCCAGTGATCCCACGGTGATCCACGCGACGGCACTCACCCGCCGCAGTCTGCCCCACCCCGGGGGTCCGCCGAGGCGGATCGTCTATGGTGACCGGGTGAAGATCGCGCTCATGGACTCCGGAATCGGACTGCTCGCTGCTGCCGCCGCGGTACGTCGACTGCGGCCCGACGCCGATCTCGTGCTCTCCTCTGACCCCGGCAGCATGCCCTGGGGACCGCGTACGCCCGAGGACGTGACCGCCCGCGCCCTCGCCGTCGCCGAGGCCGCCGCGCAGTACCGTCCCGACGCCCTGATCGTCGCCTGCAACACCGCCTCCGTACGAGCCCTGCCGACGTTGCGGGCCCGGCTGGAGCCGGAGGTGCCCGTCATCGGCACGGTCCCGGCGATCAAGCCGGCTGCGGCCGGTGGGGGACCCGTCGCGATCTGGGCCACGCCCGCCACCACCGGCAGCCCTTATCAGCGCGGACTCATCGGCGAGTTCGCGGACGGGGTGTCCGTGACCGAAGTGGCCTGCCCCGGGCTCGCCGACGCCGTGGAGCACGGTGACCAGGAGGGCATCGACGCCGCGATCGCCACGGCGGCCGAGCGCACCCCCGGCGATGTAAGGGCCGTCGTCCTGGGCTGCACCCATTACGAGCTGGTCGCCGAACGCATCCGTACGGCCTTGCAGCAGCCCGGCCTCCCGCCGCTCGTGCTGCACGGCTCCGCCGGGGCGGTCGCCGCGCAGGCACTGCGCAGGATCGGCGAGCTCCCGGACCCGGCGGCCCCCGCCGAGGGCTCCCTCACCGTGCTCCTCGGCGGCAGCGAGGGCGGTCTGTCGACGACCGCGCTGGCGTACGAGGAAGGCCGCCTTCTTCAGGCGGTCAGCCCCGTCCGCTGAGCCTGTCGCCGGGCGGAGGTCTCCGAACGGCGAACCGCCCGTCACCGCCCGAGCGCCCTGCGTGCGCCGCGCGCCCACCCGGAGCAGTGACCCTCCGCGACCCGGTGCCCGCGGTGCGGAACCTGAGTAGTCTCGTAAACATGAGGGACCATTCCCGCGGCGAAAACTTCTCGCACCCTGATGTCTGGACCGGGCGTGCGACCAATCGCGTCCAGTGGCTGCCCGCCATAGGCGGGGCCGCCTGCATCGCGCTGGGCGTCGAACTGGCCGTCGACTCGACGTGGACGTCGGGTGTAGCGGCGCTCGCCATGTCCGTTGTCGGGTGCATCGCGGCGGGACTGCTCATCATGTTCGGCACGCTCGCCTTCGTGCACGTCGCCGTGAAGGTCGACAAGGACTGCCTAGAGGTGCGCTGCGGCCACGTCGGTCTGCCCCGCCGGCGTATTCCGCTCTCGAGTGTCGTCGGCGCCGACTTCGCCCCGCGGGTCACCCCGCGGCAGTGGGGCGGCTGGGGCTATCGCTGGCGTCCCGACAAGGGCACCGCGGTCATCGTCCGGCGCGGCGAGGGCGTGGTGCTCAGGCTCGGCGACGGACACACGTTCACCATCACGGTGGACAACGCGGAGGCGATGGTCCGGATCATCCGGGACCGGCTGCGGCCGGCCACGCCCGGCGCGGTCATCTGACCGTCGCGCGGTTCACGGATCCAGCCGGTTCCTCAGGGGTTGGTCTCCCGCGTTCAGGACGCTCTCCAGGTCCTCGTCGACCAGGGGCCGTGCCGAAGCGAGCCCCGCGAGCAGCCCCGCACCCGCCGTCACCGTGGTGAAGCTCAGCGCGTTGCCCAGCGAGGCGATCACGGCCAGCGCCGTGAGGGCCGCGCCCGCCGTCAGCGCGATCGTCGTGGACCGCGGCGAACGCCACAGTGAATAAAGGACCCAGCCGAAGACCGCGGCGAGCAGCGCGACGCCGACCAGACCCTGCTCGGCCGCCTGCTGCCACGGTGCCGAGTGGGGCTTGCCGTCGGGCAGCAGCGACTGCGTGACCGTCGGGCTGAGTTCCCCGTACCGCCCGGGCCCCACGCCCAGGGTGGGATGGTGTCCGGCCAGGTGGAGCGCGTCGCGCCAGAGCAGGATCCGGTGCTCGGTGAGCTGCCCCTCCAGGGAGGCGGTCAGACCGTCCGGCAGCACGTTCTCCGCGATCGCCCAGGTCGCGCCCGCCACCAGCGCCGCGGTGAGAGCGAGACCCCCGAGTCCGAGGGCGCGGCGGCGCACGCGGTCGGCGGCGAGCGAGCACAGCAGCACTCCGGCGCCGGCGGCGCATCCCGTGGCCGAGCCGAGCACCGCCGCGCTCACCACGATCCCGACGGCGAGCAGACGCAGCAACACCGGTGGCTGCGCTTCGCCAGCCCGCTGTTCCACCTGGGTGCCTTCATGGTGATCGCCGGGCATGTGGTGGGCCTCGC
>NZ_JBEYFS010000256.1:0-16208 GCF_040634475.1 Streptomyces sp. NPDC007095 | reverse complement strand
CACAGCGTGAAAGGGAGGTCGTCGCCATGTCCGGCAGATCCCCATGTGAGTGAACGATCCGAACCTCAAACGATCACTGAAGGTTAAATTTCAAGCTAAGCGCCGCGGCTCGCTGCACGCCGTCGGCTGCCCCGGTCGCCGGTCTCGTACGGACATCGGCGCTGCACCTTCGGGTGTAGCGCCGATTGCGTGCTCGGTGTCGATGCCCTGAGTGCCGATGTGCACCGCGAGCTGCGCTCCCTCGCCCCGCACGCCGCCGACCGCTTCACCGGCCTGCTGACCGGCACCTGGGGCAGGGCCATGCGCCCGCTCCCCGACGGCGAGGTCTTCGTCCTCACCGGCGACATCGCCGCGATGTGGCTGCGCGACAGCACCGCCCAGGTCCGCCCCTGCCTCCTCGCCGCCGACGACCCCGCCGTCGCCGCCGCG
Source organism: Streptomyces sp. NPDC007095 (assembly GCF_040634475.1). Classification (NCBI taxonomy): domain Bacteria; kingdom Bacillati; phylum Actinomycetota; class Actinomycetes; order Kitasatosporales; family Streptomycetaceae; genus Streptomyces; species Streptomyces sp. NPDC007095. Next base: position 15,779 of record NZ_JBEYFS010000256.1, on the reverse strand, counting down.
CTCACCGGCGTCCTGCGCCGCCAGTTGCGGTACGTCCTCGCCGACCCGTACGCCAACGCCTTCAACGCCGAACCCGACGGCTCCGGCGCCGGATACGTCGACGAGCCGGCCCCCGCCCCGCTGGTCTGGGAGCAGAAGTACGAGGTCGACTCGCTTTGCGCCCCGCTCCAGCTGGCCTACGGCATCTGGCGGACCACCGGCAGCCTCGGCCATCTCACCGCCGACGACCGCTTCGTCCGCGCCGCCCGCCGCATCATCGCCCTGTGGCGGGTCGAGCAGGACCACGAGAACCGCTCACCGTACGAGTTCCGGCGCCTCGGCGACGACGCGTTCGACTCGCTGCCGCGCGGCGGCCGGGGCGCGCCGGTCGCGCCCACCGGCATGACCTGGTCCGGCTTCCGCCCCAGCGACGACCGCTGCCACCACGGCTACCTGGTCCCGTCCAACGCCATGGCGGCCGTCGCGCTGAGCGGTCTCGCCGAGCTGGCGACGGCGATCGGTGACCCCGGCCTCGCCGCCGACGCCACGGCCCTCTCGGCCGAGATCGCCACCGGGGTGCGTACGCACGGGTGACCGCAGGGGCAGACCCGACGGTGTACGCGTACGAAGTCGACGGTCTCTGCGGGCAGTTGCTGATGGACGACGCCAACATCCCGAGCCTCCTCTCGCTGCCCTACCTGGGCTGGTGCGACCCGGGCGAACAGCTCTGCCTGCGCACCCGCGAGTTCGTCCTCAGCGACGCCAACCCCTTCTACTACGCGGGCAGTTCGGCGTCCGGCATCGACAGCCCGCACACCCCGCCCGACCACATCTGGCCGCTCTCCCTGACCATGCAGGCGCTGACCAGCGACGACGAGGCCGAGCGGACCCGCCTCGCGGAGCTGCTGCTGCGCACCGACGGGGGCACCGGCTCCATGCACGAGAGCTTCCACGTCGACGGCCCCGCGACCTTCACCCGCCCCTGGTTCGGGTGGGGCGACGCCCTCTTCGCCGAGCTGCTCCTCGACCTCACGGGACGCTCGACGACAGCCCTGCACCCTCGCCTGTCCACCACCGAACCGCCCTCACGGTAAGGACACTTGCGACCTCCCGGCGCCGGCGGTCGCTACGATCTGCGGCGTGTGCGCAAACATTGTGGTCGCCGAAGACGACGCGAAGCAGGCCGAACTGGTGCGCCGCTACCTGGAGCACGAGGGTCACGCCGTCACGGTCGTCGAGGACGGCCGGACGGCTCTCGAGACGGTCCGGCACCAGGAACCCGACCTGGTCGTCCTCGACGTGATGATGCCCGGGGCCGACGGTCTCGACGTCGTACGGATCCTGCGCGCCGAACGCCGGGAGGTGCCGGTGCTGATGCTGACGGCCCGCAGCACCGAAGACGATCTGCTGCTCGGCCTCGACCTCGGCGCCGACGACTACATGACCAAGCCGTTCAGTCCGCGTGAACTCACCGCCCGGGTAAGGACGTTGCTTCGCCGCAACCGGCGCGGCCCCGACCCGGCTCCGGCGACCGTACCCGCCCCCGCTCCCGCCTCGGAGCCCGAAGCGGCCCCGGACGACGAGGTGTTGACGGTCGGCGCGCTCAGGGTCGATCCCTCGCGGCACGAGGTGTCGGTCGCCGGGACGCCCGTCGAGTGCACGCCCGGTGAGTTCCGTATCCTCGCGGCGATGGCGGCCGAGCCCGGCCGGGTCTTCACCAGGGCACGGCTCCTGGACGAGCTGCACGGCTTCGACAAGTACATCAGCGGCCGGACCGTCGACGTGCACGTCATGAACCTGCGCAAGAAGATCGAGCGCGCCCCACGACGGCCGGCCCGTCTCATCACCGTCTTCGGCGTCGGCTACAAACTCACGGACCCCGCGAAGAACGTGCGCCATGCGTCGTCCTGACAGGGGAGGTGCGGCGGGGGCCGCCCGGCTGCCGCTGCGCAAGAGCCTGGCGGGGCGGCTGTTGACCGTGACGGCGCTGGTGGCCTCGTGCTCGGTCGCCGCGACCGCCTGGCTGGCCGTGCAGACGACCTCCGTCGCGATCCGCCAGGAGCAGGGGCAGAACCTCAAGTCCGACGCGAAGATCTACAACACCCTCCTCGGCTACGCGGCCACCCACCCCGACTGGGACGGCGTCGACACCACCGTGCGAGATCTGGCCCTGGAGTCCGGGCGCCGGATCGTGCTCACCACGCCGGGCCGACGCCCGTTCGTGGACTCGGCCGACTCGCGCTCAGCCGGCGGCGGTTCGTCCGACGATCTGCTCGCTCAGCAGGCCTCGGCGGTCGTGGATCCACGCTCCGTCGACACCGTGCTGGTGCCCGACGCGGCCAAGGCCGGCGCCGACCGCGTCGATCCACGGGCCGTGGGGCCCTTCCGGCTGCCCGCGAAGGAACACGACGCACTGCGGAAGGCCGCCGCCGGGAGGGTGGAGTGCCTCAGCCAGATGGGTATCGCCGCCGACGTCGTCGAGAGCCCGGGCGGACGGCCCCGCGTCCAGTTCGTGAGCGACGAAACCGAGGGGGGGACCGACAGCGTCACCGACCGTGACATGGAGGCCAAGTGCTTTGCGTCCTACCCGGTCGGTCCCACCGCGACCGAGCGGAAGGCCCTGAGCGCCCTCAACCAACTGGCTGACGCCTGTCTGAAACGACAGGGTCGCACCGCCGTGAAACTGAACCTGAACCTGTCCTGGGACCGGAGTTACGCATACGGGCGGGACGACGCGGTCTCCGGCGCCAAGGACGGCCTCAGCGATCGGGAGGCGAAGGCCCTGGCCGCCAAGAAGGCGGAGGACGCCGCGACGGCCGAACGCAAAGCGGCTTCCGGCGGCGCACTCGACTACGCCCCCGCCGAGATCCGCGACAGCGCGTACGACCGGGCCGTGGCCAACTGTGTCGAAAGCGCCCGCCGGGAACAGCTCACGGGCTATGTCGCCGAGCCCGCACTCCTGTTCATCGACGGCCCCGGTGCCGCCGGCGTGCCTGGCTTCGACCTCTCCCGCGCCAACACCGCACGCATCGCCGGTGTCACCGCCCTGGTCCTCGCCCTCACCGTCGGCGCCTCGGTGCTCGCCGGAGCCAGGCTCGTACGCCCGTTGCACGCGCTCACCGGCGCCGCCCAGCGCATGCGGGAGGGCCTGGACGCGACGCCGGTGCCCGTGCCCGTCGTCTCCGACAATGAGATCGGACGGCTGACGGCGGCCTTCAACGACATGGCCGCGCACCGGGCCCGCCTGGAGGAGCAGCGCAAGGTGATGGTCAGCGATGTCGCCCATGAGCTGCGAACGCCGCTGAGCAACATCCGGGGCTGGCTGGAGGCGGCCCACGACGGACTGGCCGTGCCGGACCCCGCGTTCGTCTCCTCGCTCCTGGAGGAGGCGGTGCAGCTCCAGCACCTCATCAACGACCTCCAGGACCTGGGCGCGGCCGACGCGGGCGCCCTGCGGCTGCACCGGAAGCCGGTACGGATCGACGAACTGCTCGGCCAGGTCGCCGCCGCGCACCAGGGGTTGGCCGAGACGGCGGGCGTCACCCTCACGGTCCTGACACCGCCGCCGGGCACCCCTCACCCACCGCTCCTCGACGCCGACCCCGTACGGCTGCGGCAGACCGTCAGCAACCTGCTCTCCAACGCGGTGCGCCACACCCCGGCCGGCGGCACGGTGACCCTGCGCCGGTACGTCACCGACCCGGGGGACGAGCTCGCCGTGGAGGTGTCCGACACCGGCAGTGGCATTCCGGCGGGCGACCTCCCGTACGTGTTCGACCGTTTCTGGCGGGCGGAGAAGTCCCGCAATCGCAGCACCGGCGGCAGCGGCCTCGGCCTGGCGATCGTCCTCAAGCTCGCCGAGGCCCACGGCGGCACGGTGGACGTGGCGAGCACGGAGGGGGAGGGGGCCACCTTCACCCTGCGGCTGCCGACAGCCGAGTCACGGAAGCCGGAGGGCCCCGGTCGACCCTGATGGGATGACGACAGCGCTCTGACAGTTTCCTCACAAGTGGCCGTCAGGGTGAAGCCATGCCCGGAACCTGGTGCGGATCGGCAACCAGGAACGACCAAGCCGGGCTGGAACTGGAGCCCTCACATGTCCCGCCGTCTCACCCTGCGCCCGCTGCGTATCGCTGTCCTGACCGGCGTCGCGGCCGGCGCGCTGCTCGTCCCGGCCACCGCGGCCTTCGCCACCGGCCCGACTCCGACGCCGGGCGCGACCGCCTCGACCCCGGCCGACAAGGAGGCCCTGGCGAAGAAGAAGGCCGAGGACGCCAGGACGCTCAAGGAGGCCGAGGCCAAGAAGGCCGCCGAAGCCCAGAAGGCCGGAGGCAAGGACTACCCGCGTGGCGGTGTCGCCGCGGGCGAGGCCCCCGCCCAGGACGACAACACCGGCACGCTCATCGGTTCGGCCACCGGCGCGCTGCTGCTCGCAGGCGCCGGCACCTACGTACTGCGCCGCCGCACCACCGCCCGCCGCGAAGGCTGACCCGGCAGCACGACCTCTCGTACGAAACGGTGGCGCCGCCCTTCACCAGGCGGCGCCCTGTGCGTTCCGGCGAACCCTCGCACCCTGTTCTGGAGCCCGAGTTGCCCCCTGCACACCGTCCGGCCCTGTCCCGGGCCCGCCTCGCGACCCTCACCCTGTTGACCCTCGTCACCCTGCTCACCGGCTGTTCGTCCGGCCCCGACCCGACGGTCCGGGTCGCCCCCACCGCCCCCGCCGCCGCGTCGGGCGCTCCGAAGTCCGAGCGGCCTGCGGCCGACGCTCCGGCGGCCCCTGCCGAGGTGGCCGTTCCCTCCGTGGGGATCACCAGTTCGCTGATGGAGTTGGGCCTCAACACGGACCGGACGGTCCAGGTCCCGCCGGCCGAGGAGGGGATGACCGCGGGCTGGTACACGGGCGGTGCGGTGCCCGGTGAGATCGGCGCGGCCGTCATCATCGGCCACAACGACACCCGCTTCGGCGAGGCCGTCTTCCACGACCTGAAGAAGATCAAGGAGGGTGCGGACATCACCGTCACCGACAAGACGGGAAAAGCCCTCCACTTCACCGTCACGGCCACGGAGAGCGTCGCCAAGAACGCCTTCCCGACGGAGAAGGTCTACGGGCCGACCCAGGAACGTGCTCTACGGCTCATCACGTGCGACGGCGACTTCGACGCGCAGGGGCACCCTGTCGACAACCTCATCGTGTACGCGACAGCGAGCTGAGGGCCGTACCTGACAGCCTCATAGCGCACCCTGTTCACCAGGGGAAACGGGGTGTGTGGCTCATAGCAGGAGTCGGGGTGAGGTAAGCGGCGGCGGTCAGAGGACGGTGCCGTGCAGGGCGCGGCGGTCCCCGGACATCGCGTAGCGGCGGGCGGCGAGGCCGTGTTCGAGGGGCTCGCCGATCTGCTCGCACAGCAGCGCCATGACGCCGGTCGCCGCCTCGGTCTCGGACAGGTAGGCCGGCGCGACTTCGAGCATCAGCTCGCCGATCGCGTGCGCGCTGGCGGAGAGGTCGTCGGTGAGCTGGCGCCCCGCGGCGACTACGGGATCCGCCGATGGATCGACGGGCGGCGGAGGCGGGGCGATGCGGACGTCGCGGACGGCCTGGCAGACCACCGCGCGCACCGTCGGCTCATCGAGGGCCTGAAGGCCGCTGTGGGCGAGCGCGGCAAGGCGCCGGGGATCAGCTCCGCGACGACGTCCATGCGGCCGGAGACGGCGATCAGGGCGCGCTGGGACAGTCCGTAGTCGAGCGCAGCCGCGGCCGGGTCGGTGTCTCGCACGCTTTTCCGGCCGACAGTGTCCCTGGAGGGACCATGACCTGGGCAGGAACATAGCGAACATGTCCGGGACGTGGCTGCAGACTCGCTGCGGCTCACTCGATCAGGTGGTGAAGATCAGGTGTAGTGAGATGTCCCCGGGAGGCGGCTTGAGTTGGGGCCATTTCTTTGATGGGGCTCGCTGGATTTCTCTCCGCGAGGGTGCTCGGACGATGGACAGACCTGCTTGCCCGAGCACCCCGCTCAGCGCCTCGTAGGAGAGGCGCTGACAGGCAGGGGATGTTCACTATGTGACGGTCGTCTTGGTCGGAGCCTGCTGGATGCCGATCGAGACCAGGACGAGGAAGGCGCCGAGGATCTGCGCCCCGCCCAGGCGATCATGGCCGAGTAGTACCGCGAGCAGCGTGGCGGTGAGCGGTTCGAGGAGGACTGCGACAACTCCGGCGGCTGCACCAGCGTGGTGCAAGCCTGCGAAGTAGCTGGTGTAGGCGACGGCCGTGGGCACCAGCCCGAGGAACACCACGGCGCTGACCGCGTCAGCCCGCGGTGGTAGTTCCATCCCGGACCCCAGGCTGGCGGGCAACAGCAGGAGGCCCCCTGTCAGGAAGCCCAGCCCGGTCGTGGCGTCCCGGTCCAGGCCAGGCAGCGGCGCTCGACGGTCCAGTGTGAGCACGGCGAACCCCAGCGCAGCGAGCAACGCCAAGCCCGCTCCTGCAGCACGGTTGCCACTCGTGCTGGTCGGGGAATCGAGCAACAACATCAGCCCGCTGACAGCGATCACGATGGATCCGGCCGCACGGAGTGTAGGCGGGCGTTGGTCGAGGGCGGCGGAGCCGACGGTGACCAGAACGGGGATGGCGACCATCGTGGTCAGTGTCGCCAGGCTGACTGAAGTGGCCTCAACCGCCGCGAAGTACGCGGTCTGATACACGGCCAGCAGCACGCCGGTGGCAGCCACCCGGGCCGCCACCGCGCGCGTGCACGGCACCGTCCTGAGTCCGCCTGTGGCCCCGGCGTAGGCGGTGATGAGGGCACCGCCGACCAGCAGCCGGTAGGCGGCGACAGCGACTGGCTGCAGCCCAGTACGGGAGGCGAGGAGTGAGCCGGCGAGGCCGCCGGTGCCCCACAGCAGTCCGGCGAGGACCAGCAGGGCAGTGCCTGACCGCAGGATGCGGGCAGCGGCGGGTGACGAGCGTGTGGGCATGGAAAAGCTCCGGCTTCGACGCGGATGAAGGGCATCGTCGGAGCGGGGGCCATCAGCGGATCATCGGCGGCTCAGGCCACGCCGAACTGGGGCCGCAGCCGTATGAGTCGGCCGGGCCCGGGCAGCACCCCGCTCAGGAGCGGGGCGGCGGGCAGATGATCCGGTGAGAATGCACGGCACGTAGCCTAGCTGGGCCTCCCGGGCTGCCCTGGTTCTTTCCGGAGGTCCTCGTCATCGTGGCTGTGGGGGCCTGCCTTGTCCCGGAGGGCTTTGCCTTCTATTTGAGTAGATTCTAGGCAAGCAAGGTATATCACCCAGATTAGGGTGTCTCCCTGGGAGATAGTTGTCCGCCGTCGATCACTTGGGCTTCGAGGTCGCCGATGCGTTTGTCGGCGAAGCGGACGTTGTCGCGAGCCGTAGCCAGCCGGTCGGTCACCCGCCGGTTCTCCTGCTCCAGTTCGCGGACACGCTTCTTGAGCATGGAGTTCTCCGTGGTGATCCGCACGATGTCGTCCTCGGTCCATTCCGTCTGCAGGTCGCGGATCTGGCCGAGGAGTTCGGCGATCTGTGCGCGCTGGTTCAGGACCTCGTCCTGTGTCGCCTTGAGTGCGTCCTCAGTGTTCAGGGCCCGTTCCCTCCAGGACGCTTCGCGTTCTGCGAGTTCGTCGTGACGGTCCTGGATCCGGCGGCCGGCTGCCCGACGCGTTGCTTCCTCCACCAGCGTCCGGGCCTGTGGGTGTTCGTAGAGGAAGGTGCGGGAGACGTCCGCGTGCCGGGCGACGGCCGAGACCGTGATCGGGCACTTGGCCTTCTCCAGGTGGGCGACCGCGTCCTTGATCCTGCGGAGGCTGGCCTCGGTCCGCTGCTGGCGGGCCTGGAGTGCTTGTGCTGTGCGCGGGGCGGGAAGGGCCTGGGTCATCGGGAGTCCTCCGGTCGCCGGTCCGGGTCGTCGTCTTGTTCGCCTGCGGCGGCGAGGTCGGAAGCGCGGAACGCGATGCTCCAGAGCCGCTGGAAGTAGTCCTGTGGGCGCCGCAAGTCCATGGCCAGGGCCTGGTCGAGCAGTCCGAGGGCTGCGAGTGCCTTCTCCAGGCCGTCGATGGCCTGGGACGTCGGCTCGAAGACTTGGTGCAGGTAGTCGGCGGTGGCGTCGTCCGGGGCCCGCTCCGCGAGCGAGCGCCATTGCTCGCGTTTCCGGTGCCAGTAGAGGAGGTCGGCGCCGGAAGCCCCTTCGGGCGGTGGCCGTTCCATCTGCACGTCGACCACCTTCTCGTCATCGGACAAGGACGTCTGCTCGCCGACGTCCCGATCACCGACTTCGTCCCGGCCGGCGCCTCGCTGGAGGACGCCTACCTCAACCTCACCGAATCCGCCGTGGAATACCGCACCGAAGGGACGGGCCACTGATGCCCACCGCACTGACAGGCGCCATGGCCGCCGAGGTCATCAATCTGCGTTCCCTCCGCTCGACCTGGATCACCGCCCTCATCGCCGTGGCGTTCGGCCTGGCGCTGAGCCTCACGGACGTGGCGCACACCGCCAGCGCGTGGTCGCACATGACGAGGGCCGACCGGGTCCAGTTCGACCCGGTGGGCGACTCGCTCTCCGGCTTCGCCTTCGCCGTCCTCGCCTTCGGCGTCCTCGGCGTGCTGGGCGTCAGCAGCGAGTACACCACCGGACTGATCCGCACGACGCTGACCGCGACACCCCGGCGCGCGCTCGCCTACACCGCCAAGACCCTCGTCATCGGCGGATTCGCCCTGCTGCTGGGCGAACTGACTGCGTTCACCAGCTTCTTCATCGGACAGGCCGTCCTGGCCGAGCAGCACCTTGGCGTCGGCCTGGGCACTCCAGGCGTGCTGCGCGCCGTGTCCTGTGCCGGGCTCTACCTGTTCGTCGTCACCGTCGTGGGCTACGGTCTCGGGGCCGTCATCCGGCACACCGCCGGAGCCATCGCCGCAGTCTTCGCCCTGGTCTATCTCGGCTACGGCGCAGCCAAAGCCGTCGAAGGCTGGTCCTACCTGCCCAGCAAACTCATGCTGAGCAACGCCGCGGACGCCCTCGGCCAACTCCACCCACACCCCCTCCACCCGGAACGCACCCCCTCCCTCCCCTTCGCCCTCTTCGACCTCGCCCTCTACCTCACACTCGCCCTTGCCTGCGGAGCCTGGCGCTTCACTCGCGACGCCTCATAGACGCTCCATCCGATCCGCGGCAGACGTTGATGAGAGCTGAATTCACGAAGCCTCATCAACGTTTCCGGCCCTCACGGCAGACCATCCCCAGCGGGACCCAGAGCGTGGCAGCGGCGCAGAGCAGGATCAGCAGCCCGACACGTAAACGATCAAAACAGAGTGCGTCCCATCGCTCTGTCCCTTGGGCCGGACAAAAGCCATCGTCAATGAGAAAGGGAAATGCGAAGTGGGAGCCTACACAGACTCAACGATCACAGACGCCCCAGGTTCCACAAACAGAATCACAAGACACTAGGTAGGTGTGTACTCAGCGCTAACGAAATCCATGCTGCTGTTACCTACCATGAAATGCATGCGCCGGCGAGCGCACCGATACGAGCATGTTGCGATGCAGGGGATTTTGGTATCCGTGATCACAGTTACGGGACACCGCTTACCCACTATCCCCGCATCCCTGTGCAATAGCTAGTCCACTCGCCAGATTTGAATCACGGAAGGATCTAGAATGAGGAAACGTTCTGCGCTAGTATTCGCTGGCTCCCTGTTGTTGGGTGCCATGGCCACGACTGGCACGTCACAAGCAAGTGATGAGTTTGACGACTGCACCACTACAGGTGCTAGTGGTTGGGTAAGCGCCGATTGGAGGGGCAGTATTACCGAGATCGTCGACGTGGGCCTTGGCGTTGCGGACACGAGCGCAGACGGGCATCATGTGGCAGTTCGACTCATGACTCACGATTCTGGCGGAGATATCCGCTACTGGTCCTGGCATCACTGGTCCGAAGGCAACGACACCAGTAACACGTGGTACACAACGGCTCAAGACTCCAACAGCGGCATACGCGACGTGGGAGTTCAGGTCGGCCGTTTCGAAGGCAGCACCCTCTTGAATTCCTGCAAGAGTTGGTAATGATGCTGGCGTAATACGCAGAGGGACAGGGCCCGGTGACCCTTCTGTCCGCGGGACCGGGGTGCAGACCGGAAGCGGGACTGTCACGACCTTGTGCCTCCCGCCCCGGAGATCAGTGGTCGCCGTCCAGGCACTCGAGGACCGTGCCGATGGGTGGGTAGCGCGGTGAGTTCCGAGTTCGGTGGCGAGTCGGCAAGCAGAGGGTGGTGCAGCGGTCGGACTTGGCCATTACTACGGCGACCTGGCTGGATTCCATGGGGGGACTGGCGACAGCTGAACAGGCGAGTTCATCAGTAACCCCAACGGCCACTCAAACTCCCCACGATGGCTGACAGGCATCAGCGACCGGTGCTCCGGGTGTGCTCCATGCTCTGAGTCCTCGACTTCGCCCGAGCCCAGCTGAAATTGAGTCGACTCAGTGCTAAGAAACCGTGGACGCGATGCTAACGACATCAATCAGCAACCCCGGCATGCTGAGGAAAGTCAGGAGACCGGAGCCCCACAGAGGTGGGCGCTTCCAGATGGGAGAATCCAGTTGCTTTACCAGGCGATAAATTAAGCGCGCACCAGCGTCATTGCGGTTTCTGCCTTAGGTATCCTTGCGTCCGTCGCTGGGCCGGCTTCCGCAGGCGAAGACTCGGCGCCAGCGTACGCGCAGCTCTCTGGAAATTATCTTCGCGGCTCGTCCGCTTGGTGGAACCACAGCGGCGACGTGATGAATGTTGATGATCAGGCGAAGGATGGCCTGTCAGGGGTTGGCCTGTTCGGGGTGGGCAGGACCATCAAGTTCGTGTGGGACACAAATGGCTCCAACTACGACTCGGTGTCACAGAGCTGGAACGTTACAGAAGGCAGCGAAGTCGTGGTAACGGCCTGCGTCGGAAATTCCTCGGACAGGGAAGTTGCTTGGGGCTGCGGTTCCAATACGTACGGTGTGGCGTGAACAATTCGCGCGGAACGCGAGCCGATAGGTCTTCGGGGCGAGGCTGTCGTCACGCTACGCCCGGTCCCGCGATTCCTGCCCGATGAGGGCGCTGGCAGTGTCGAAGCGCACGGTTCTCATCGCAGTCATGACAGCGACTGTCCTGGGGAGTGGATGTTCTGGTACGCCGGAGTCTCCGGGGCGGCCTCGGTTGGCTTCCATCCCGACGCCGACGGCGAATAGCAAGATTGCTTTTCCTCTCGACTCCGTACTCCTCAGCGATGCAGAAGACCGGGTCGTCACGCAGGCGGTTGACCTGGTGGCTCGTGATTGCCTGCGTCGGTACGGCTTCGCTTTCACCAGGCCGATAATCCCAGCCGACAGTGGGGTCACGACACGGATACGGTCCCTGATGGACGACGGATTCGTCCCAGAGGCCCAGGCCCGTTCCTACGGATTCCATTCCGCTCCGAGCACCGCAGACGCCACCGCCTATCTGCCTGCGGACGACGACGTTCTGCGCGTGCTGAACGGGTGGTCGCAGACAGGGAAAGGGTCGGAGATTGCATCTAAGGAGGCGAAAGCTACAACAAGATACCCATAGCCAAGCATGGTTGCGCAGGCGAGGCCCAGAAAAGGCTGTCACGGGGGACGCCCCATCCTGTTGCTGGCCAGTCACCTGGCGGCGAAGCTGATGCCCTTAACTATGTGCTGGCTCTCCGGAAACAGGCCGGGAATCAAGTTAGAAGTGATCCGCATTTCAAGAGCATCACAGCCAAGTGGGCCGGCTGCTACGTCAAGGCTACCGGCACATACGTCTCAAGTCCGCTGCTGCTTGCCCGTGACCCCAGGTGGACATCCAGAAGCAGAGTAACAACGGAGGAGGTTCAGGCGGCTGTTTCCAGCAACCGCTGCCAGCTTCGAATCAATTATCTGGGCGTGACAGACTCGCTTACCGCCGCGTACGAACAGCGCCTGGTCGACAGGCATTCTTCACGGCTGCGAGACATCTCCGCGTTCCTCAGGACCCGCCTCCGCAACGCCACTATGGCCATCGAGCAGGAACGAACGATACCGACACCTACCCATATTGGCTGAGCCGAGGGGGTGCGTCTGCTCGGCGAATGTCACAGGGCGGGAGGCAATTGAGACCCGACACTCCGCCCCTCAGCGCCGTGGCAGACGCGGTGAGGGTGGAGAAGAGAGCGAATTGTTCGCCGGACTACCGCATGCCTTCGCCGTGAACCGCGACGAACTGATCAACAGCTGTCTGCCCGGCAATGCTGTGAGCTCTGGTTGCGGTAGTCCTTGGGCGGCATGCCGTAGGCGCTGTGGAAAGCGCGGGTGAAATCGGCGGCGCGGGGGAAGCCCCAGCGGGCAGCGATGGCGTGGATGGGTATGGTGCGCTGAGCCGGGTCGGCGAGGTCGTGACAGGCTCGTTCCAAGCGCTGGCGGCGGATCCAGGCCGCAACCGTTTCCTCTTCGTGTTGGAAGAGGCGGTGAAGGTAGCTGGTGGAGATGTTGTGTGCGGCTGCGGTGGTGCGCGGGGTGAGCTGCGGATCATGCAGGTTCGCCTGGATGAAGGCCCGGATGCGTAAAAGCAGGGCCTGTTGGTGGCTCTCTAGCGGGAGCGAGTCGCCGACGTCGAGCGCGTGGGCGAACAGTGCAGAAAGCAGGTCCACCGCCACGGTTCCCAGTCGGGGTCCGTCGTCGGGCCGGTAGGAGCCGGAGTCTCGGGTTACCTGGGTGAGGAACTGGGCGAGCAGCGTCCCGATACCCTCGCGCGCCGATAATCGCCGCATGATCAGTGAGTCGATCGCCATCTCTGGCAGTGGCAGCAGTTTCCGGGGGATGAAGAGTCCTGTTCCCAGGGTCGTGTCCTCGCCGTGGCTGGCGGTCGCCCGTATCAGGTGGGGCTGTGAGGTGTCGTGGAGAACCAGGTCGTACGGTTCGTATTCGGCCTCGTGACCGGAGCTGGTGAGCCCCATCGTCCCGCGCAGGTTGAGCGAGAGATGGTAGAGCTCGGGGTCGGACTGCTGGATCAGCTTCTGCGTTCGCCGCAGTGTCATCGGTGAGTGTTCCATCGTCCACAGCTGTACGGCTCCCAGCGCCAGAATGCGCTGCGACACCGTGGTGTCCGCTGGGTGGTCACCTTCGACGTCCATCGGCACGTACGTCTGGGAGATGTGCTCGCGCCAACAGGAGAACCTGTCAGGCGCGAGCACATCCCGTGTGCAGAAGGCCGTTTCGATCAGCATTCTTCTCCCCGTGAGTCCTTGATCGGCATGCTTCGCGTCGCTGGCTATGTGCAAGAGCACACCTGGTGCAGACGCGTACATGTCGACTTCCCTGGCGGGGTGGGGACCACACGGGAGGGGCGCTGGCCTGTGTCGCGGATGGCCGGATCGCGGGCTCGCATGCCCGGCGGTCGGATGGCGCGCCTCCGGCTGGGGAAGCCGGGCCCTCCGGCTCGAAGACGTCAGGCAGCCATCCGCAGCCGCCCTACCGCTTCGTTCTCGGGCGGCTCCATGTCGAGGTGCCAGGTTCCGAAGCGGCGGGTCTTGCTGGTGATGTACGGGGTGACGGTGGCCAGGTCCACCGGGTCCACCTTCCAGCCCTCGTCGATGAGGTCGTTGGCCACCTTCGTGATGTCCACGGCGGTATGAAAAATGAGGCAGTTCGCCAGCAGCTCGTTGAACTTGATGGTCTTCTCCTGATGGTCCGGGTCGTTGTCCTGGAGCACGTCGGAGGCGAACATCAGCCAGTTGCTGAACTTGTGGAACGCCTCGACCTTGTTCGTCATCGCCTGGATCGATGCGCGCAGCTCGGGTTCCGACAAGAACCTGAGGAGCACGATCGTCCTCATGACCCGGCCGAGCTCGCGGTACGCCTGGTAGATGCGGTTACGCTTGGACTCGTTGCCCAGCCTGCGCAGCAGCGCGGCCGAGGACAGCCGGCCCTCGCGGATCGACAGCACCACGCGCATGAGGTCCTGCCAGTGGTTCTCGATCAGCCGCCAGTTGATGACGTCCTTGTCCGGGTCGCCGAACAGCGGGTCGATGTGCCGGTATGCCACCGTCGGGCTGGGCCGGTAGAAGGTCAGGTCCTTCCAGTTGCGGATGCGCGGCAGCAGTTCCACGCCGAGCATGTGCGCGAGTCCGAAGACAGGCAGTGACTGGCCTTGCGATGTCCACGGTCATTTCGGACTGGTTCTTCAGCAGGCCCTCGAACAGATACACCGCCTCCCATACGCCACACGGGATGAAGTGGCTGAAGAGCGCGATGTAGGTGTCGGAGACGTGTTGAGGCGACCCCTGTGGTGTGGACACTCTGACAATGGATCTTGCAGATCCGAGGGAAGGTGTCCTGGTGGGACGTAGGTCTCCGTATCCGGCGGAGTTCAGGAACGATGCGGTGGCGCCGTACCGCGCGGCGGGCGGGAAGCGCACGTATGCGGCGGTCGCGGCGGATGTCGGGGTGACCGGCGAGACCCTGCGGAGCTGGGTGCGCCAGGCCGACGAGCACACGGGTCGCGATCACGGCTGTGGCGAGCAGGGCGCGGAGAGCCGGGACGAGGAACTGGCCCGGCTGCGCGCGGAGAACGGCCGACTGCGCAAAGCGGAGAAGGAATGGGAACTTGAGCGGGAGATCCTGCGCCGGGCAGCCGCCTATTTCGCGAAGGAGATGAAGTGAAGACCCGCCGCTGGGACTTCGTCTCCGCCCACGCAGAAGTCTTCGGCGTCCCGCGGATATGCCGGGTCCTTCGGGTCTCTCGCTCGGGCTACTACCGGTGGCTCGCCGGCGCGAAGACCCGTCAAGAACGGCAGGCCGCCGACAACGCCCTGCTCGTGGAGATCCGTGAGATCCATACCGAGCACAAGGGCACCTACGGAGTCCGGCGCGTCCATGCCGAGCTGCGGGGCTTCGGGCACACGGTCAATCGCAAGTGGGTCGAGCGTCTGATGCGCATCAACCGGCTCGAGGGCCGCCACCTGCGGCGCCGCAAGCGCACCACGGTCCCCGATCGGCTCGCGCCACCCGCCCCAGACCTCGTCCAACGCGACTTCCGTGCCGAGAAGTTGAATGAGAAGTGGTGCGGCGACATCACATACGTGCAGGTCGGCGGGACGTGGCTGTACCTCGCCTGCGTCCTGGACATCTGTTCACGCCGCGTGATCGGCTGGTCGATGGCCTCGCACATGCGCACGGAGCTGGTCATCGACGCCCTGAAGATGGCGGTGTCGACCCGCGGTGGCCGCGTGGGCGGGGTGATTTTTCACGCGGACCGCGGCTCGCAGGGCGGATTCAACTGGTCGTCGCAACACCTCGATCTTGGAGGTGTTGATGGGCAGGCCAGCGGGGTGGATGAAGGCGTTGACGGGCAGGGCGCCGATGAAGTCGCCTGGGAAACCGGCGCTTCGCCGCGATGTGGAACGGTTGTTCTGGCGGGAGATCGCCAAAGGGCTGACGAGCGAGGAAGCCGCGATCGCAGTCGGCGCGTCGCAGGCGGCCGGCAGCCGCTGGTTCCGCGAGCATCTACTATCGGTCCAGGAAGCCGGTGTTGCGACGACCGGTTGAGCCCGGGCAAGTACACGTCGGCCGCGTTCGCCCAGGTCTGCGATGGTTTCGGGATCCGCAGAAGCATGGGCCGGGTCGGCTCGAGTTATGACTGTCAGTCTTTTCGCACCGGATCCCGCAAGGATTGTCAGTCTTTTCGCACCGGATCCCGCAAGGATCGGGTAGCCCCGGCTGAGGCGGTCTGACTCTTGCTTATGACTGACCCCGTGAGTGTCCTGGC
>NZ_JBEYFS010000255.1:0-16322 GCF_040634475.1 Streptomyces sp. NPDC007095 | reverse complement strand
CGACTCGGTGAAGGAACACGCGCGCACCCCGTTCCGGGAGGAGGTCTGGCAGCAGCTCGCCGAGGGCATGCGGTTCATCCCGGGCACCTTCGACGGCGCGGGGAGCGCCGCCCACGGTCGTGCGTCAGGATTCGGACGTCTCCAGGGCGGGGGCCGTCACGGGCGGACGCTCGCCACGCCGGTGGAACGCGGCGGCGACGCCGCCGGCGGTGAGCAGGATCGCGGTGCCTCCGAGGACGAACGGTGCCCGACCGCCGAGGACGTCGGCCAGCCAGCCGGTCAGCGGCCCGCCGAGGGGGGTGCCGCCGAGCAGGACCAGCATGAACAGCCCCATCACGCGCCCCCGCACGTCCTCGCTCACCGACATCTGCACGGTGCTGTGGGCGGAGACCACGAAGACGGTCGCCGCCGCGCCGGCTCCGATCAGCAGCAGACCGAACAGCCACACGTTCGGCATCAGCCCCACAGCCAGCTCCAGCGCGCCCAGCGCCGCGGCGGACCCGGTGACCAGAGCGCGCGGACGCGACGGGACCGAACCGCCGCGCAGTGACGAGAAGACGGAGCCGGCCAGCATGCCCAGCGCCAGCATCGTCGACAGCAGTCCGAAGGAACCGGCCCCCGAGCCGAACACCTTCGCGGCGGCAGTGGCGACGGCGGTGCCAAAGCTCGCGCACACCCCGACGACCAGAGTGAGGGTCAGCAGCAGCACCAGGTCCGGGTCGCTCCAGGCATAGCGCAGTCCCGCCCGCAGCAGCCCCGGTGTGCGCGCCACCGGCTGCCGGTGGCGCAGGGCGGCTGGGTCGGTCGAGAGCAGGCCGACGACCACGGCGGCGAAACTCACGGCGTTCGCGAGGAAGACCGGGCCCGTGCCGTGCCAGGCGATGGACCAGCCGGCGAGGGCGGGGCCGACGACGCGGGCCACGTTGAACGTCATGGAGTTGAGCGCGACAGCCTTGGCGATGCCCTCCTTGCCCACCATCTCCACCACGAACTTCTCGAAAATCGGGGCGTCCAGCGCGGACAGACAGCCGAGGACCAGACACAGCAAGTAGACGTGCCACAGCCGCACCGAGCCGCTGACGTCAAGCAGGCCCAGCGCCAGCGCGCACAAGCCCATCAGGGTCTGCAGGCCGATCAGGGCCCGGCGCACGTCGACGCGGTCCGCCAGCACGCCCGCCCACAGGGACAGAAAGACGATCGGCAGGAACTGCAGCCCCGTCGCGATGCCCAGCGCAACCGGGTCTTTGCCGGACAGCTCCAGCACCAGCCAGTCCTGCGCGACCCGCTGCATCCAGGTCCCGACCAGGGACAGCACCTGGCCGGTGACGAACCTGCGGAAGTTGCGCTCCCGCAGGACGTCGAACCCGCCGACGAGCCGGGAGAGCAGCCGCGGACGCGGAACCCGGTCGCCTTCACCGTGTTCGCGCCGGCCCGTACTCGTGGCCAATCGAGTCACCCTCACTGTTCCGTGTCCCGCGCGGCGACTACTTGCCCGGCTCGACCAGGTGGCTTCCGAGCACGAGGAAGTCCAGCCCGATGCTCCGGAAGGTCCGTACGGCGTCGGCCGCGGTGTCCACGACCGGCGCGAGGCGGATGCCCACGGGGTCGGCGTTCAGCAATGGACGCGGACTCGAACTCGCCACTGCCGTCGACCACTAGGACGCCGGCCTTGTCGAAGCCGGAGGCGTGGAACGCCGAGAGCGCGTGGGCCAAATGGTGCTCGACGAAGACCAGTTCCGGGCCCTTGCCGGAGGCGGCCTTCGGGCCGAAGCGGGCGGCGTACATCTCCTGGCGCTCGGAGTCGTGCCATTCGCGAAAGCGCGGCATGTCCCAGGCCATGGTGACGACATCGATGTCACACCATGTGATGCCGGCGGTCTCCAGGCAGGAGCGGGCGGCGTGCGAGGGGAAGGTGCCCTCGGCGTGCTTGACCCGGGTGAAGCGCTCCTCCTCGGCCATCGCCCAGATGCGGCCCTCGCCGTCCACCAGCGCGGCGGAGGTGTCGTGAAGTTTGCAGTCAAGGCCAAGTACCCACATGCCTGTCGCGCTTTCGTTGTCGTTGGGGGCGGTGCGGTTTCCGAACGGGCGCCCGCACCGGCAAAGAAGAAGGGGGAAACCCCGGTGGGTCTGAGCCGGGCGGCGGTCACTGACACCCGTTGCAGGAAAGGGGGAACGCGGAACGTCGGCGGCATCGGGGCGCCTGGCGGCACTCAAGGTGTTGCGTGAACTACTGGACGCGTTCCACATGTTGGCCACCATCTACGCCCGGCGCAAGCAATGTGATCATGGTCTCAGATACGTATCGCCCTTGGTCGGGGCAAAGGGGAACGGCCGCGCCAGCCCCTGTTTGGCCGGAACTCCCTCTCCGGGTGTCGAGGCGGTCCGCCGCGACACCCGGCCGTCTCGCGCCCGTTTTCATGCATAGCGCCATTTTCGTGCTGGTCCCTTTTGTCGGACCGACCGGACATTCGCCCCCGAGCGGTCCGATGGGGGTAATCGGTGCTATCTTCGCGAGAGGACTGTTACGTTCTGTCGAATGCCTGGTCGAATCCCGTCGGCACGGCATCCAAACCTTCACTTTCCGGCCAAGAAACAGTGGTATCCGGCCGACGTGTGACGCTGCCCCCGACGGGAATCGGGCCCGGCCGGTTGCCTGTCCACAAAGACTTCCTGGAGTCGGTGTGCCGGCCGAGTTGTTACCGGAGTGTCAACTACCGGAAGTAGTTGACGGTTCTAGGAGCCCTATGGTTCGCTGCGCTGGAAACGCATCCCAGGCGAGTGCGGGGGCGGAGCGAATAAGCGGTTGCTCAGTAAACGCCCACCCCCGGAAGCGCAATGCGGGAACCGAACGAGAGGGGTCGGAGTACGGAACCGATGCACCCTTTTATGGTTTCCGTGGCTCACTCACGAAACGGACGACTGGTCGCACCCTCGCTCGTCTCGATAAATCCCTCGAAAACGTGCGGGACATTTTTTCCCGCCGCTCATCGCCTCGGTTCATCTTCCCGCAGGCGTGGCCCCCCACGGCACTGTCGGCCGATCGCCCCCGCGGCGGCATCGGCCGTCGAGGCGCAGGCGGGCGCGGGTTCGCTCCGGAACGCCTGAAGGCGGCGGCGCGCATTCGGGACAGAACACATGGATGGGGAAATCATGCCCTTCGCAGTTATGATTCCCGGGCAGGGCTCGCAGTTCCGCGGTATGGGGCAGGACGTCTTCCCGCGCTACCCGGGACTGACGCGGTTCGCGTCCGAGCTGTTGGGATACGACCTCGCTGCTCTCTGCCGGGACGACCCCGACGGCCTGCTCGCGGACACCGCGTACACCCAGCCGGCCCTGTTCTTCGTGAACGCACTGCATCTGTTCGAACGGGAGCGCCGCGAAGAGCGGGCTGCGGACCACTTCCTCGGACACAGCCTCGGCGAGTACAACGCGCTGCTCGCGGCAGGTGTCTTCGACCTGGAGACCGGACTCGGGATCGTGCGCAGACGCGCCGAGCTGATGGCCGGGGCGGTCGGCGGCGGCATGACCGCCGTGATGAACACCTCCGAGGACCGGCTGGCGCGGATGTTCGCCGAAGAAGGTGTGGAGGGCGTCGACATCGCCGCTTTCAACACCGACGCGCAACTCGTCGTCGCGGCGTCCGGGCCGGTTCTCGGCGCGGCCCACGAAACACTGCGGAACAGGGGAGTGCGCTTCGTCCCACTGCGGGTCAGCGGCGCGTTCCATTCCCGGTACCTGGAGCCGGCGCGGCGGGAGTTCGCGGCATTCCTGGAGGGATTCACCTTTCATGAACCGCGCGTTCCCGTCATCTCGAACGTGACGGCCCGTCCGCACAACAGTGGTGCCCTGCGGGAACTGCTGGCCGAACAGCTCGTCCGGCCTGTGCGGTGGACCGACAGTATCCGGTACCTCATGTCGCTCGACGGTCCCCTGGAGTACCAGGAGGTCGGCGGCAAAGACCTCACACGCATGGTGGAGCACATTCGCTCGGCCACCGTCATGGCAGGGCGTGACAGGAGCGGAGAGTAGGACATGCAAAGAATAGAGAAGATCAGGGAGTACATGGAGGACCGGTTCCTGGTCGATTTCGGCGAGGACGTCACTCCCGACACCGATCTCTTCAAGGCCGGCGTCATGGATTCCTTCGGATATCTCCAGCTCATGGATTACCTGGAGACCGAGTTCGACGTGAAGATCGCGTCGGACGAGATACTCGCGAACGTTTTCGTCTCGCTTGCGACGATCGACGCCTTCGTGGCCGAGAAGATCGATGCGAAGGCTTAGGTAGGGGAATTCTGCGTGTGTGGAATAGCTGGCTGCGTCTCGTCGCGCCTTCCGGATGAGGATATCCCCGGACGCATCACCTCAATGCTGTCGTCGATCCATCACAGAGGGCCCGACGAGGCCGGCTATTACCTGGACGACGGCGTGGCCATGGGAACGGTCCGTCTGGCGATCATCGACCAGGCGTCAGGCGCGCAACCGATGTCCGACCCCGCCGGGCGGTACTGGATCTGCTTCAACGGCGAGCTGTACAACCACGTGGAACTCCGCGAGGAACTCACCCGGCTGGGGCGGCCCTTCCGCACGAAGTCGGACACCGAGGTCGTGCTCCAGGCGTGGATCCAGTGGGGTCCCGCGTGCCTGGAGCGCTTCAACGGCGCCTTCGCCCTCGCCATCCGGGACAGCGCGACCAAGACCCTCGTCCTGGCCCGCGACCGGTACGGCAAACGGCCGCTCTTCTACACGGAGCACGACGGCGCCCTCCTCTTCGCCTCGGAGATGAAGGCGTTTACCGCCGTCCCCGGCTTCCGTTTCGCGTTCGACCCCCGGGAACTCGCTTCGGTCTACGCCCTTTGGGCCCCGCTGCCGGACCGCACCCCCTTCCAGGGGATCCGCCAGGTACCCATGGGCGGCCTCCTGACGGTCGAGAACGGCCGGCACACCGTGACGCAGTACGAGGAACTGCGCGTCGACGCGCCCGCGTTCGACGGCGACGAGCGCGACGCCGTGGCCTTCGTGCGGGAGACGCTCCGCCGGAGCGTCGAACTGCGCCTGCGCAGCGACGTTGAGGTCGGCGTCTACCTCAGCGGCGGCCTCGACTCGTCCATCGTCACCAAGCTCGCCACCGAGCAGTCGTCGCACCAGGTCCGCACGTTCTCCGTCGAGTTCCAGGACAAGACCTACGACGAGTCGAGCAGCCAGCAGCTGGTGGCCTCCCACCTCGGCACCCTGCATTCCTCCCTGAACGTCTCCCACCGTGACATCGCCGGCTCATTCGCCGACGCCGTGTGGCACGCCGAGGTGCCCGCCTTCAGGACGTCGTTCGTCCCGATGTACCTGCTGTCCCGGCACGTCCGCGACTCCGGGATCAAGACCGTGCTCAGCGGCGAGGGGGCCGACGAGGCCTTCCTCGGTTACTCGCTGTTCCGCGAGACGATGCTCCGCGACTCCTGGAACACCCTGTCGGAGGACGAGCGGGTCCGCCGGCTCAGCACCCTGCATCCGGAACTCGCGCACTTCGGATCCGCCCGCAAGGCCCATCTCCTCGGGCTGTTCCAGCAGTTCAGCACCGAGCGCACTCCCGGCCTGTTCTCCCACGAACTGCGCTATCAGAACGGAATGTTCGCCACCCGTCTGCTCAAGGACCCCGGCGACCCGCTGGAGCCCATGCGCGAACTGGTGCGCATGACCCCCGGATATGACGCGTTGAGCGCCGTGCAGAAAGCGCAGTGGATCGAGTACAAGACGCTGCTGTCGGGTTATCTCCTGGCTACCCAGGGAGAACGCTCGAGCCTCGCCCACAGCGTCGAGAACCGCTGTCCGTTCCTCGACCCCGCCGTCGTCCGCGCCGCCGCTTCCGTGAACCTGCGCTACGACGACGGATCGGACGAGAAGGCCATCCTGAAGAAGGCGTTCGCCGCCGACCTCCCGCAGTGGACGGTCAGCCGGCCCAAACAGCCCTACCGGGCCCCGGGAAGCGCCGTGTTCAAGGACGAGCGGCCCGACTGCCTGGAACTGGTGCTCTCCGAGAACGAGCTGCGCCGGATCGACTGCGTGAACCCCGCCTTCGCCGGAAGGCTCGTCTCGAAGATCATGCGGACCCCGGTCGAGGAAATCAGCACCAAGGAGGACCAGGCCTTCGTGTACCTCCTGTCGACCGCGATCCTCAACCGCCAGTACGTCCTCGGCGAGCACGCCCGTCCCATGGACGCGGCGGCCGGCCGGATGAACCTGCGTACCGTCGTCGACCACCGGCTCGGCGCCGTACCCGCGGAGGCCGCCCGATGAGCCACCGGTCCGCCCACACGTCCTTTGACATCGCTGTCATCGGTCTCGCCCTGCGCTTCCCCGGATCCGACACGCTCTCCGGCCTCGTCAGCCACCTCACCGCCGGGCATTCCCTCATCTCCGAGGTCCCCGAGGACCGTTGGTCCAAGGAGCGCTGGTTCGGCGACCCGCGCGGGGGAGCCGAGAAGACGCGCAGCGTCTGGGGCGGATTCATCGACGACGCCGAGTGCTTCGACGCCGCCTTCTTCGGCATCTCGCCGCGCGAGGCGTCCACCATGGACCCCCAGCAGCGGCTGACCCTGGAACTGGCCTGGCGGGCTGTCGAGGACGCCGGGTACCGCGCGAGCGCCCTGGCCGGCTCGGACACCGGCGTGTTCATGGGCGTCTCCCACTCCGACTACGCCGAGCTGATGGAGCGGGACAGGGCGAAGATCGACGCCTACCTGCCCACCGGCACCGACTTCGCCGTCGTCGCGAACCGGGTCTCGTACCACTTCGACTTCCGCGGCCCGAGTGTCGCCAACGACGCAGCCTGTGCCAGCTCCCTCGTCTCCGTCCACCAGGCCGTCGCCGCCCTCCGCGCCGGAGAGTGCGGCATGGCCCTGGCCGGCGGTGTCAACTTCGCCTGGTCGCCGAAGCTGTTCGTCGCCTTCAGCCAGGCGGGCATGCTCTCGCCGACCGGCCGCTCGCACGCCTTCGACAAGGGCGCCGACGGGTTCGTCCGCGGCGAGGGCGGCGCCGTCCTCCTGCTCAAGCCGCTGGCCCGCGCCGTCGAGGACGGGGATCTGGTCCACGCCGTCATCAAGGGCACCGGCACCAACCACGGCGGTCGCACCAACTCCCTCACCGTCACCAACCCCGCCGCCCAGGCCGACCTCATCGAGGGCGTCTACACCCGCGCGGGCGTCCCCGTCGGCAGCGTCGGCTACATCGAGGCCCACGGGCCCGGCACACCGGTCGGCGACCCCATCGAAGTGCTCGGACTCAAGCGGGCGTTCGAGCGGATGCACGCCGCCGAGGGTACCCGGCCCCTTCCGGACTCCTGCGGCATCGGCTCGGTGAAGACCAACATCGGCCACCTGGAGGCCGCCGCCGGTGTCGCTGGCATCGTCAAGGTGATCGGCGCCCTCACCACCCGGACGCTGCCCGCAACCGTCAACTTCACCCGGCCCAGCCGCCTCATCGACTTCGACGACAGCCCGTTCTACGTCGTGCGCGACACCCAGCCCTGGCAGGCCCCCGCCGCCGCAGACGGCGCCGTGCCGCCGCGCCGCGCCGGCGTCAGCTCCTTCGGCTTCGGCGGCGCCAACGCGCACTGCCTGCTGGAGGAGTACGCCGGCGGCGACGAGCCGGCCGCCGCGGACGACGGACGCCTCCAGGTGATCCCTCTGTCGGCCCGCAGCGACGAGCGGCTGCGCGCCGTGGCGCGGGAGCTGCTCGACCACCTCACGGCCGCCGGCACCGACGCCGCCGCCCTGCCCGGGCCCCGCCCGGCGACGGCCGACATCGCCCACACCCTCCAGACCGGCCGCGAACCCCTGCGGGTCCGGCGCGCCTTCGCCGTCACCGGAACGGCCGAACTGCTCCGGGCGCTGGAGGACTTCCTCGACGGCACATCGTCCCCATACGACGTCCGGCCGGAGCAGCCCGCCCCCGCCGAGGACCCCACCGGCCACCTCACCGCGGCACGGGACTGGGTGCGTGGCGAGGACGTCGACTGGCAGGCGGTGCGCGCGAGCGCGGCCTACCCCGCGGCCTGCCGCGTCCGGCTCCCCGGCTACCCCTTCGAGCGCGTGCCGCACTGGTACGCAGTACCCGAGGACCGGCGCCGTCCGGCCGCCGCCGCGTCCGAGGACGGGCGTGGCGGGGCCGACGTCGAGCCGCGCGCCGAGGCGGCCGTCACCGCCGGGTCCGGGGACCGGCGCACCGTGCCGGCCGACTCGGCCGGAAACCGGCGTGTGGTGTCCGCCGCCGTGGCTCCGGAGCGGCCCGCGCCGGCCGCCGTCACCGCTCCGGCCGGCCGGCACCCGCTGCTGCACCGCAACACCTCGGCGCTGTCCGGGGTGCGCTTCTCCTCCACCTTCACCGGCGCCGAGCCCTTTCTCGACGCGCACCGGGTCGACGGCGACCGGGTCATGCCCGCCGCCGCGTACGTGGAGATGGTCCGCGCGGCGGTCGAACGCGCCGCCGAGCGCGACGGCTCCGCGGACCCGGTCACCGTGGTCCTGCGCGACATGACCTGGCTGCGGCCGCTCACCGTCGGAGACGAACCCGTCGACGTCCACGTGGAGCTGACCCCGGGCGAGCACGGCACGATTGCCTTCCGGGTACGCCAGGACGGCGCGGCCGACGGCGCTCCCGCCGTCGTGCACAGTCAGGGCACGGCCGAGGTGCGCCCCCGCTCCGAGGAGCCGGCCGCCGTCGGCCTCGACGCGCTGGCGGCGGCCTCCGCACCGGTGCCGGTGGCCGAGGTGTACGCGAGCCTGCGCCGGCAGGGCCTGCGCTACGGGCCCGCCATGCGGGCCCTCCGGGAGCTGCGGACCGGCGAGCACGGCGTGCTCGCGCGGATCGCCGCGCCCGACGACACGAGCACGGCGGCCGGCAACGGCCTCGTTCTGCCCCCCAGCGTGCTCGACGCCGCGTTCCAGGCGTCGGTCGCGCTCATGAAGGCCGGGGCGTCCGAAGCGCCGCGGGGCCCCGTCATGCCGTTCGTCCTGGAACAGATCGAGATCGCCGGTCCGTCTCCGGCCGAGACATGGGCCTGGGTCAGGCGCGCGGAGAGCAGGGGCATGGTGGACAAGTTCGACATCGACCTGACCGACGGCGAGGGCCGGGTCGCCGCCCGGGTCCGCGGCCTCGTCCAGCGGCCCGCCCCCGCGCGGCCCGCCGCTCCCGAGACGCGGCCCGTCCTCACGGCGACCACCGCGTGGGTGGAGGCCCCGCTCGCCGGGGACGTCGCGGGCGACCCCCGCACCGTCGTGCACGCCTACCTGGCGGGGGCCCGGCGCGCCTTCGGCGCGCCCACCCCGTTCGTCCGCCTGCCCCAGATCGCGCGCGACCGGGTCGCCGACGGCGTCCGGGACGTCACCGACACCGTCCTCGGCGCGGTGAAGGCCGTACTCGCCGGGCGCCCCCGGCAGGATCACCGCTTCGTCGTCCTCGTCGACGACCGCCTGCCGCGACACTTTCACGCCCCGCTCACCGGCCTGTTCCGGACCGTCGCCCTGGAGAACCCGGCAGTGTGCGGACGCGTCGTCCGGGTGGCCGGACTGGACACGGCCGACGCTGAGGACCTGCGGCGCATCCTGCGCGAGGAGGCCGCTGACGACCGTCCCGACGCCGAGGTCCGCCGCGCCGCCGACGGATCGCGCCACGTCCGCCGCACGGCCGGGGCCGCCGAGGTCCGGGGCCCCGAGGTGCCCCCGCTGAGAGACGGCGGCGTGTACTGGGTGACCGGCGGTCTGGGCGGGCTCGGACGCCACGTCGCCCGCTACTTCGCCCGGCGCGACCGCGTCACCGTGGTGCTCAGCGGCCGCGCGCCGTCCGGCCCGGACACCGAGGCCGCGCTCCGCTCCCTGCGCGCGGAGGGCGTCGACGCGCACTACCTGCCCGTCGACGTCACCGTCGCTGAGGACGTGGAGCGCGCGGTGCGCGCCATCACGCAGACGCACGACTCGCTGGACGGCGTCGTCCACGCCGCCGGCGTCCTGCGCGACGGCTACGTCCTGCGCAAGGAGCACGAGGACCTGCACACCGTCCTCGGCCCCAAGGTGCCCGGCACGCTGCACATCGACGCGGCGACCCGCGACCTCGACCTCGACTTCTTCGTCCTGTTCTCCTCGGTGGCCGGTGTGTTCGGCAACCCCGGACAGGCTGACTACGCGGCGGCCAACGCCTTCCTGGACGCGTTCGCCGGGCACCGACGGGCACTCGTCGAGGCGGGGGAGCGCACCGGCGCGACACTCGCCGTCAGCTGGCCGCTCTGGGCCGACGGCGGCATGCGCGTCGACGACCTGACCCGCGCCGCCATGCGCGAGGGGCACGGCTGGGAGCCGCTGCCGACGGAGGCGGGCGTTCGCGCGCTCGGCCACGCGATGGCCCACGAAGCCGGCCATGTCGTGGTCGCCTTCGGCGAGGACGCGACCCTCGCGGACACGCCCGCCTCCCGGGCCGCCGCCGTCCGGGCGGACACCGGGGACCGTGCCGACGGCTCCGGCCTGCTCCCCGCGGCCGTCCCCGGCGACGGACACCGCCCGCCCGCCGCGCTCTGCGACGACGCGCTCCGCTCCGCGACGGCCGCGCTGGTGACGCGGCTTCTGGGAGAGGTGCTGCAGCACGATCCGGACGACATCGACCCCACCGTCCACCTGGTCGAGTACGGCATCGAATCCCTCGCCATCCTCGACATGACCGCCCGCCTGGAGCAGCTGTTCGGCCCGCTGCCGAAGACCGTCTTCTTCGAGTACCTGAACGTCGAGGAGGTGACCGGGTACTTCGTCGACGCCCACTGGGAGAAGCTGCGCGAGGTGCTGGGCACGCAGGACGCGCGGGAGGAGACGGCCGACGGCACCGGCGCGTCCCACGAGCGCGGCGAGCGGGGCGACTTGGGGCTGTACGCCGACGGGGATTCGTCCCTGTCGGCCGCTTCCGTGCCGGCCGAGGTCGTACCGGCCGCGTCCGTCGCGTCTGTCTCCGTGGCGTCCGCGGGCGTGGCACGCGACGAGGCGGCGCCGCAGGACGGCCCCGCCGTCACCGCCGCGCCGGTCGCCGGCACCGCCGCCTCGCTCGCCGTGGCGGAGCGCCCCTCCGCGCCCGACGACCGTCACGACATCGCGATCGTCGGCATCTCCGGGCGTTATCCCGGCGCCGCGACCATGGACGAGCTGTGGGAGCTGCTGAGCGAGGGACGGCACTCCTTCGAGGAGGTCCCGCGCGAACGCTGGGACCACGACGCCATCTACAGCCGCGACCGCGCCAAGCTCGGCAAGAGCGTCATCCGCACGGGCACCTTCCTGCGCGACGTCGACAAGTTCGACCCCCGGTACTTCCGTGTCTCCAAGCGGGACGCCGAGCAGATGTCGCCCGAGGTCCGCCTCTTCCTCCAGCTCGGCGTGGAGGCCCTGGAGGACGCCGGGTACTCCCGCGAGCAGATCCAGCGGCAGTACCAGGGGGACGTCGGGGTGCTGGCCGGCACCATGAGCAACCACTACGGGCTGTACGGGTTCCAGAACAGCCTGGTCCGCGGTGCCCCGCAGAGCGGCAGCTACAACGCCACGATGCCCAACATGCTGTCGTACTTCTACGGGCTCACCGGCCCCTCGCTCTTCGTGGACACCATGTGCTCGACGTCCTCGACGTGTGTGCACCAGGCGGTGCAGATGCTGCGCGCCGGCGAGTGCCGGATGGTCGTCGCGGGCGGGGTGAACCTCCTGCTGCACCCGTACAACCTGATCACGTCGTCGCAGGAGCACTTCACGACGGCCACGTCCGACGTTATCCGCAGCTACGGCCTCGGAGTCGACGGCACCATCCTCGGCGAGGGAGCAGGGGTGGTGGTCCTCAAGACCCTCGCCGACGCGGAGCGGGACGGCGACCACGTCCACGCCGTCGTCAAGGGGACGGCGATCACCAACGCGGGGCCGCGCAACGGCTTCACCGTGCCCAGCGTCGCCCTCCAGGCCCGCGCGGTGGAGAAGGCCCTGGACGACGCGGGCGTGGACGCCCGCACCATCAGCTATGTCGAGGGACACGGCTCGGGGACCTCACTCGGCGACCCCATCGAGGTCAAGGCGTTGAACGACGCATTCCGTAGATCCACGCAGGACACCGGGTTCTGCGCCCTGGGCTCCGTCAAGTCCAACATGGGGCATCTCCTCGCCGCCGCCGGTGTGCTCGGCATCGCCAAGGTCGTCCTCCAGCTGCGCGAGGGCAAGATCGTGCCGTCGCTGCACAGCGACGAGCTCAACCGGGACATCCCCTTCGACAGCACCCCCTTCCATGTGCAGCGCCGGCTCGCCGACTGGCCGAGGCCCGTCACGACCGTCGAAGGAACACCGGTCGAGCATCCCCGGCGCGCCGGGGTCAGCTCCATCGGCGCCGGCGGGATGAACTCGCATCTCGTCCTGGAGGAGTACACCCCGGCCCCGGTGCCCCGGCACGACGGACGCCACGAGCTGTTCGTCTTCTCGGCGATGACCGACGATGCCCTGGAGACCTCCCTGGTCCGCTTCCGCGAGTTCCTCGTCACGCACGAGGACGCCGACCTGGCCTCCGTCGCCTTTACCCTTCGTGTCGGCAAGAACGAACTCCCGCGCCGCTGGGCCTTCATGGCCGCCGACCGCCGGGGTGTTGTCGAGGCCGTCGACCGCTACCTCGCGGGCGACCGGGACGCGGAGCGCGCGCTTGCCGGGACCGGCCCGGGAGCCGCGGCGGTCCGGGAGACCGGCCTCGCGTGGACGGGCGGCCGCAAGGCCGACTGGAGCGTGCTCGACGCGGGCCGCCGGCTCCGCCGCCTGCCGCTACCCGCCTACCCCTTCGCCCAGGTCGGCTGCTGGGTGGAGGAAGACCCGTCCGCCCCCTCGGTCATCGCGCCTCTGGTCTTCCGGGACGCGTTGCACCCTTTCCTCGGGCGCAACGAGTCCGACGTGGACGGCTTGCGCTACGCCGTCGACGTCCGGCTCGACGACCTGCTGGACTACGGCCAAGTGCGCGACAAGCAGCGCGCCGTCGTCCCCACGTTCGTCCTCGACGCGGCCCTGGCCTGCGCGCGTGTCTCCGGGTTCGCGACCGGGGCGCGGATCCGCGACCTGCGCACGGTGGGCCGGGCCGACTGGGCCAAGGTGGCGCGGCTCGTCACGACCTTCGACGCCGCCGACGGCACCGGCTTCGGCACCGTGTTCACCGAGGACGCCTCCGGCACCCGCACCCCGCTCGCCGCGTTCACCGCGCACGCCGGAGACGGCCCCCCCGCGCAGCCGCGGCGGGACGAGCGCGCGCCGGGCGACGGCGAACTCGCCCGCGATGCCGTCGAGGTGCTCACCCAGGAGCGGTTCCTCGCGGAGCTGGCCGAGGGAGGCATCGAGCACCCGCCGATGTTCGACGGCGTACGCCTGGCACGTGTGCTGCGCGACGGGCGCCTGGTATTCGACGTGAGCGTGCCCGACTTCCAGCAGAACCACGTCAAGCGGAACGTCTCCATCGAGCCTGCGGTCCTGGCCGCCGTCGCGCATGGCGCGCAGCTTCTCGCCAAGCGGGCCGGACTCGCGGCGTGGGCACGGCTGGTGCCACGCCGGATCGACGAGGCCGCGGTGACGGCCGACGGTATCGCTGACGTGGAACGGATCGTGCTCGACCTCGTTCCCGGCACGGCGGGACTCGGCGGCCGGGTCCTGCTCCTGGACGGCTCCGGGCGGCTCGTCGGTGAACTGACCGACGTGTGGTGGGGCGACGAGGACGCCGAGTCCGACGCGCTCCGGCCCACCCGGCGTGCCGTCCCGGCCGCCCACGCCCTGACCTCCGCCGTCGGGCGGATCTCGATGAGCGCGCGGGTGCCGGACACCGCCGAGGCGGTCGGCACCGGCATCAGCGGTGTCACCGGATTCGCGAGCCGGAACGGGAGCGCCCCCGAGGTGGAGACCCGGACCGGCCCCGAGACAAGGACCCCGACGGACCCCAAGGCGGAGACCCTGACCGAACCCGAGTCCGGCCCTGGGGCCGGTTCCGACGGGGCGGCGGCCGTGGCGTTCGTCGCCGGTGAGCTGCGCGTGATCGCCGCCGGGATCCTGGGCTTCGAGGCGGACGAGATCGAACCCACCACCGGGTTCTACGCGTTCGGGTTCGACTCCATCTCGCTCGTCACCCTCGCCCAGCAGGTGGGGGAGCGCTTCGGCGTGCGGGTCAGCCCGGCCCTCTTCTTCGACCTCGACACGCTCGACGCGCTGGCGCGGCACCTGGTGGCGGAATTCGGGGACCGGATCCCGTCTGCCCACCCGTCGTCGCCCGCGCCGGACGCTGCCCGCGCGACGGCCCGCCCGGCCACGCCTCCCACGGCACCGGCCCGACTCGGCGGCGCGAGCCTCCCTGCGCCGACCTCCGAGGCGGCCGCCGGACCGGTCGCCCCGGAGCTGGCCGTCCCGAAGGCCGACGTCCCCGGCAACCCCGACGCCCTCGCCCCGCGCGGGGCGTCCCTGGTGGGCGACCCCGCCCCGGCTGCCGCGACCCCCCACGGCTCCGGCGCGCCGATGCCCGTCGCGATCGTGGGCGCGGCCGGCCGCTTCCCCGGCGCCCGCGACCTCGACGCCTACTGGGCCAACCTCGTCGGCGGCGTGGACTCGGTCACCGAGTTCCCGGCGGACCGGTACGACGAGACGTACGCCCGTGTCGTGGAGGAGGCCGACTTCCCGCCGTACGCGGGGGTCCTGGACGACGTGGACGCCTTCGACGCGGGCTTCTTCGGCATTTATCCGCGCGAGGCCGAACTGCTGGACCCCCAGCACCGGCTCGCCCTGGAGACGGTCTGGAGCGCCCTGGAGGACAGCGCGCACCGGCCGGCCGAGCTGCCGGCCGACACCGGTGTGTTCCTGGGCGTCTCGGGCACCGACTACGCGACCCTCCTCACCGGGTACGGCGTCGCACCGGACGCCTTCACCGCCACGGGCAACGCGCACTCCATGCTCGCCAACCGTGTCTCCTTCACGCTGGACCTGCGGGGGCCGAGCGAGCCGGTCGACACGGCGTGCTCCAGCTCGCTCGTCGCCCTGCACCGCGCGCTCGAGGCCATCCGGTCGGGCGCCTGCTCCATGGCCATCGCGGGCGGGGTGAACCTGCTGCTCAGCACGGACACCTTCGTCAGCGCCCACCGGGCGGGCATGCTCAGCCCCGACGGACGGTGCCGGACCTTCTCCGAGGACGCGAACGGGTACGTGCGGGGCGAGGGCGTCGGCGCCGTCGTCCTCAAGCCCTTGGCCGCCGCCGAACGCGACGGCGACGACGTTTTTGGCGTGCTGCTCGGCAGCGCGGAGAACCACGGCGGCCGCGCGCACTCGCTGACCGCTCCCAACGCCGACGCCCAGGCCGAGGTCGTGGCCGCGGCCGTAGGCGACACCGACCCGGACACCATCGGCTACATCGAGACCCACGGCACCGGGACCGCCCTCGGCGACCCCGTCGAGGTCCGGGCACTGCGCTCCGCCTTCCGGCGGCTCGGCGCGGCCGGCGGGGGCGCCTGCGGCCTCGGGTCCGTCAAGACGAACATCGGCCACTTGGAGGCCGCCGCGGGCATCGCGGGCCTGCTGAAGGTCCTGCTCGCCATGGAACACGGCGTCCTGCCCGGCACGCTCCACTGCCCTGAGGTCAATCCGCACATCGAGCTGGACGACGGCCCGTTCCGTCTCGTGCGCGAGAACGAGGCGTGGCCCCGGCCCACCGGCCGCGACGGCACGCCGGCCCCCCGGCGCGCGGGCGTCAGCAGCTTCGGCTTCGGCGGCGTTAACTGCCATGTCGTGGTGGAGGAGTACACCGGCCCGGACACCGGCACGGCCGACGCCATCTCGTCCGACGCCGACGCCGACGACCGCAGCGAAGCCGGGGCGGTCCTCGTCCCGCTCTCCGCCCGCTCCGAGGAGCGGCTGCGCGAGGTCGCGGGCAACCTGCTGGACCGGCTGCGCGACACACGCCGCGCGCCCGTCCCGCTCGCCTCCCTCGCCTGGACCCTGCAGACGGGCCGGGAGGCCCTGCCGGAACGCGTCGGGTGGATGGTCGACTCGAGCGGCGAACTCCTCGTGGCATTGCAGGAGTTCGTCGCCTCGGGCCAGGCCGGCGACAATGGGCTCCGGGGGACCGCGGCCCGTACCGGAGCCGGTCCGCACCGTCGCGGGACGACCGGCGAGCCGGTCGCGGGTGCCGGGCTGCGCGAAGTCCTCCAGCGGTGGACGAGCGGATCCGAACCCGACTGGCGCGGGCTGTACGGGGCGCGTACGCCGCGCCGCGCGCACCTGCCCACCTACCCCTTCGCGCGGGACCGGTTCTGGATC
>NZ_JBEYFS010000254.1:0-16330 GCF_040634475.1 Streptomyces sp. NPDC007095 | reverse complement strand
CTAACCGGCAGACCCCGACACCCGGAGCCTCCACGGCCACCGGGCACCCGGCCCTGCCCACACCCACCCTGACCAGGCTCTATTTACGCGTCAGATGTTCCTCGTGACGGCCGTCCATACCGTCCATATATTCCATGCCGTCGGAGGGGTTCCAGCTGTCACCACCCGTCCTTGACCGGCCCCGCCGTGTCGAGGGCCGCGCCCGTCTGGTCGGCGAGGGTGACCGCGACGAGGCGGGCCTGGAGCGGGGGCACGGGGCCCGGGCCGGGCGTGAGCATGAACCGGCCGAGATAGTGGCCGTTGCCGTACGTACGCAGTTCGATCTCGCCGTCCGGCCAGCCTCCGCCGTCGATGTCCCAGTGCCGGCGGCCGACCGCCACATGCCCGTCCTGTTCCAGGCGGGGCGGCTGTCCCATGAGGGTGCCATACTCGAAGCGGCAGGCCCGCAGGCCGAGGAGTGCGGTCAGTTCCCGGCGGACGTGGTCGACGACGGTATCCGCGGACTTGGCGGACTGGGCGAGCTCGGCCGTCTCGTGGATACGGGCCAGATAGCCAGCGTCCGTCACCGTGATCACCTCCAGGCGACGGGCACGGGCCGCGAGCTGGGACACGATCAGGCCGACGACCAGAAGCAGGACCGCGGTCTCGATGTCGGCGGACGCGGTGATGTCGAAGGTCTGGTAGGGGCGGGTGAGGAAGAAGTCGAACCAGGCGGCGGCGGACAGGGCCGCGACCGCTCCCGCCACGCAGCTCCCGAGGGCCGCGACCGCGACAACCACCACGACGAGGATCAGCGCCGCGTTGGTGCGCGACAGGTCCGTACGGAACGGCACGAGCGCGAGCGCCACCAGGAACGGCCCCGCGAGGCCCGCTACCAGGGCGAGCCGGTCCCTGATCGCATAGGTCATCACGCCTTCACCTCCTGCGTCCACCGCGGCGCCTTCGGGCCCGCGCCCGCGTACGTCGCTCTTTCGAAGACTCACGTGAGGGCCCGTTCGAAGGCTCTTCTGAAGGCTCATACGCCTCCTCCTACGCTCTGCGTAGCACTGGAGTGCTCCGCCCGCTCGGCGAAGGGCAGGGACAGCACCATGGTCAGACCGCCGCCGGGAGTGTCCTCCGGGGTGAGCGTGCCGTCCATCGCCTCGGTCAGACCGCGCGCGAGGGCGAGGCCCAGGCCCAGTCCGGTGGTGTTGTCGGTGTCGCCGAGGCGCTGAAAGGGTTCAAAAAGACGGTCGCGGTCGGTGGGCGGCAGGCCGGGGCCACGGTCGACGACCCGGACTTCGACCCGGCCCGCGTGGGCACTGGACGTCAGCAGGACCCTGCGCCCCGCCGGACTGTGGCGGGCGGCGTTGCCCACCAGGTTGGCGATCACCCGTTCGAGAAGCGGTGGGTCGGCCAGTACAGCCGGGATCTCCTCCAGGTCCGCCACCTCCGCGTCAGGGGTGTCGGCCAGCGCCGCCGGGAGGACCTCCTCCAGGGTGGTGGCCCGAAGGTTCAGGGTGAGCGCGCCCGCCTGGAGGCGGCTGAGGTCCAGCAGATTCTCGATCAGCCGGTTCAGCCGGGCCATGGACTCGTCGGCGGTGGCGAGGAGTTCGTCCCGGTCCTCCGGGGAGAACTCCACGTCACGGCTGCGCAGCGAGGTGACGGCGGCCCAGCCGGCGGCCAGCGGGGTGCGCAGGTCGTGGCCGACCGCCCGCAGCAGCGCCGTACGCATCCGGTCGGCGGCCTTGACCGGTTCGACCTCGGCGGCCGCCTCGGCCAGCCGGGCCCGTTCGACGGCGGCGCCGACGTGCGCGGCGAACGCGGCCAGTACGCGCCGCTCGGAGGACGGCAGGGTGCGGCCGCGCAGGACCAGGAAGGCACCGGGGCCCGCGGGCACGACGGTCGCCCCCGCGGCTTCGGACGCCCGGGCGGCGTCCGGCGGCTCGTCCACCAGTTCCGCGGAGTCCATGCCGAAGGTCTCGCGCGTCCGTTCCACCAATGCCGGGATGGTCGCACCGCCCCGCACGATCGTGCCCGCGAGCGACGACATGGTCTCCGCCTCGGCTGTCGCCCGCGCCGAGCGCCGGGACAGGCGAAGGGAGCGGTCGACGACGGCGGCCACCACGGCGGCCACCACCGCGAAGACGGTGAGGGCCAGCAGCGCGTTCGGATCGTCCAGTGTGAACTGGCCGGCGGGCGGGACGAACCAGTAGTTCAGCAGCAGGGACGCCGTCACCGACGCGATCACCGCCGAGGCGACGCCGCCTATGCAGGCCACCCCCACCACGGTGAGCAGGAACAGTAGGGCCTCGCTGGTGAGGTTGAGCCTGTCCCTGGCCGTGTCCAGGTCCAGCAGGAAGGTGAGCGCGACGGGCAGCAGCAGGCCGGCGACGGGGCCCGCGATCCGGCGTGCGGTCGACAGGGTGCGCTTGCGGGAGGGCAGCAGGGTGCCGCGCCCGGCCCGCTCGTGGGTGACCATGTGGACGTCGATGTCTCCGGAGAGCTCCACCACCGTCTCGCCCGTACCACGTCCGGTGACGAACCGTTCGATACGGCCGCGGCGGCTGGTGCCCAGGACGAGTTGGGTGGCGTTCTCGGCGCGGGCGAACTCGACCAGGGCGGTGGGCACGTCGTCGCCGACGACCGAGTGGTAGCTGCCGCCGAGGTCCTCGATCAGCCGCCGCTGCCGGGCGAGTGAGGCGTGCGAGGCACCGGCGGCGAGACCGTCGCTGCGGGTCGCGTGCACGGCGAGCAGGTCACCGCCCACGGACCGGTCGGCGATCCGGGCTGCCCGCCGGATGAGGGTGTCGCCCTCGGGGCCGCCGGTCAGGGCCACGACCACCCGCTCCCGCGTCTCCCACACCCCGCCGATGCCGTGCTCGGAACGGTACGACTGCAACGCCTCGTCGACCCGGTCGGCCACCCACAGCAGGGCCAGCTGACGCAGCGCGGTCAGATTGCCGGGCCGGAAGTAGTTCGCGAGCGCCGCGTCCACCTTCTCCGGGGCGTAGATGTTGCCGTGCGCCATCCGCCGGCGCAGCCCCTCGGGCGGGATGTCCACCAACTCGATCTGTTGGGCCCGTCGCACGACCTCGTCGGGCACCGTCTCGCGCTGCGGCACCCGCGTGATCTTCTCGACCACGTCGTTGAGGGATTCCAGGTGCTGGATGTTCAGCGCCGTGATGACATCGATCCCGGCGGCGAGGAGTTCCTCGATGTCCTGCCAGCGCTTGGGATTGCGGCCCTCGCCGGGGACGTTGCTGTGGGCGAACTCGTCCACGATCGCGACCTGCGGGCGGCGCGCGAGGACCGCGGCGAGGTCCATCTCCTCGAACTCCCCGCCGCGATAGACACACGGGAGGCGCCCGGCCACTTCCAGGCCGTCGAGCATCGCCTCGGTGCCGGGGCGCCCGTGACACTCCACGAACCCCACGACCACGTCGGCGCCGCGCGCCGCCCGACGGCGCGCCTCGTCGAGCATGCGGTAGGTCTTGCCCACGCCGGGGGCGGCCCCGAGGTAGACCTTCAGCCGCCCGGGCCGTACATCACCCGGGCCGGGCCATGGATCCTCGCTGTCGGCCCGTACGTCACTCACATCGGTCCGTACGTCACTCATCGCAGCCGACGCGCTCCGCTCACTGGCGATCAACTCCCCATGGAGAAGGGTTGCTTCCCCCCACCGAAGCCCCTCCGCAGGTCACGCGGCACGACCCTTGACGCATCCTTGGCACCGTTCCCGTAGACGTTGACACTGCCTTGACGGGCGCTGGCCCGATAGGGTGAAAGCGGTGTGCCGGGAAGTCTGGTCGGCAGGGAGCCACAAGGGCTCCTTCTCTAGGCCAAGGGGACGGCATGCGCAGCGTAGGGACAGTACTGGCTCTCGTGGTGCTCGCCACTCTGGTGGCGACCTTCGCGCGCCGCTGGCGCATCCCCGCCCCTTCCCTGCTGGTCGTCGCGGGCCTCGCCGTCGCGCTGCTGCCGGGCACCCCGGAAATCCAGATCAGCCCCGAGATCATCGGCCTCGTCGTGCTGCCCCCGCTGCTGTACGCGAGCGCCGAGGAACTGTCCTGGCGTGAGCTGCGGGCGGTGTGGAAACCGGTCGGGGTGCTGTCGATCGGCCTGGTGCTGGCCTCGGCCGCAGCCGTCGCGCTGGTGGCGTCCCTGGTCACCCCGCTGTCGTGGCAGATGGCCTTCGTGCTGGGCGCGGTACTCGCGAGCACCGACCCGGTAGCGGTCACCGCGCTCGGCAGACGACTGGCGCTACCGCCCAAGGTCCAGGTCCTCGTCCAGGCCGAGAGCCTGTTCAACGACGCGACCTCGCTGGTCCTGTTCCGGGTCGCGGTGAGCGTGGCCGTGGCATCGGCCGCCGCGAACTGGCACGCGGCGGGCGGGGAGTTCCTGCTGCTGGCGGGCGGCGGCATGGTCATCGGCGCGGCCGTCGCGGGCGTGGTCGCGCTGATCCGGCGGCGCACCGAGGACCCGGTCCTGGAGACGGTGATCGCGCTGGTCACCCCGTACGCGGCCTACGTCCTGGCCGAGGCCGCGCACGCCTCGGGCGTCACCTCCGTCGTGGTGGCCGGAGTCGTCCTCGGCGGCCGGGGCGACCGGCTCACCAACGCCCGCATCCGGCTCCAGCTGCACGCCGTGTACGGCACGGTGGTGTTCCTGCTGGAGAGCGTCGTCTTCAGCCTCATCGGCCTGGCCCTGCCCGCCCAGGTGCGGGCCCTGTCCGACGGCGACCGGGCCTGGCCCCTGTACGCGCTCGCAGTCGCCGCCACCCTGATCGCCATGCGCCTGGTGTGGCTGGCACCTCTGTCGGCGGTGGTGCAGCGCAAGGGCGGGATCCAGCGCATGAACTGGCGGATACCGATGGTCCTGACCTGGGCCGGCACCCGGGGCGTGGTCCCGCTGGCGGCAGCGCTGTCGATCCCGGTGACCACGACGGCCGGGGTCACGCTCACGGAGCGCCCGCTCGTCCTCGTCCTGACCACCTCGGTCGTCGTCACCACCCTCGTCGTACAGGGCTTCACCCTCGCCCCGGTCGTCCGCCGCTCCGGCATCGCCCTGGAGCCCGACCACACGGAACGGGAGGAGGCCGAGGCGCGCTCCAGCCTGGCGGGCGCGGGGCTGATCCGCCTGGAGGAGATCTCCGAACTCGAAGCCGTTCCGGACGTCGTCCTCGACCGCCTCCGCCGCGGCCTCACGGCCCGCCTCGACGACGCTCACGACCGCCTCGCCGAGGGCAACGACCAGGGTGCTCCCGCCGAGTCCGCCGACCTCGTCTACCGCCAGCTCCGCCGCGACCTGATCACCATCGAGGCGGCGGAACTCCAGCGCCTGTACGACGAACACCGCATCAGCGACACGACCCGCCGCCGACTGCAACGCTCACTGGACCTGGAGGAGGCACGGCTCGCGGACGCGTGAGCGCGGTTCTCCGCACAGCTCGTCTCAGCGGAACTCGGCGAGCCGTGGCCGCAGCCCGAGGGCAGCGAGGGCGGCTGCCGCGAGGAGGGCGCCGAGGGCCCAGGGAAGCAGGCCGGCCACCTCGGCGCGGCCCGCCCGTACAGAGGCGGTGAAGTGGTGGCGATTGATGTCGGTCACCTGGTCCAGAGCGTTCATCCACGCCCCGAAGTGCGCGTTGGACATCCCGGGCTCCCAGCTGATGCAGAACGCGACGGCCTCGCGCTCCTTGCCCTGCGCCACCAGCGCGCGGATCGTGCGGTCGTCACGCTGGTAGGCGGCGTACGTCTCGACGGTCTTCTCCGCCGCCGCCCGCTCCCCCGCGAAGGTGATGTTGTCGAGTTCGCGCCGGAACTCACCCGTGAAGCGCAGGTCGCCATGGTCGGAGCGATATGCCTGCCAGGTCGTGGCGAGTCGGTCGGCGTACGTGCCGAGGGTTGTCTTGGAAATGCCGTACAGCTCCTGCGACTTGGTGAGGAACGTCTGCCCGTACTGCTCGCGGCGCTCCGGGTCGAGGAGGTAGCGGCTCTCGTCGGCATTCGCATCGTACGCGATCGCGCGGGCACGGGAGAGGGCGACGACGGAGTCGAAGGCGTCCCGCCGGGCGCCGCGCAGATGCTCGGCGGAGGCGGACAGCGTCTGGGCGCCGAGAAGCACGGCGAGCAGGGCGCAGACCGTGGCGGCCAGGACACCGGGGTTGAGGGTCCGGTGGAAGCGGCGGGCGAGGTGCCACTGGAGGACGCCGAGTGCGACGAGCAGCAGCACGCCGAGCACGAGGACAGCGGCGAGTTGGCCCGACAGAGCCGAACGGGCTTTTTCATACTGCCTGTTGAACGCACTGTTGTTGGAGTCGACCAACTTGCGTGCGTCCGGGAGGAGCCGGCTCTGCAGCAGATCGGTCGCCCTGCGATAGTCGGCCAGGGCGGCTGGCTTGCCGCCGGCGCGGCCGTCGTTCTCCAGGGCGCGGCCGATCAGTTCCTGGTACTGGGCGAAGCCGTCGGTGAGGGACTCCACGGTGTGCTCGTCAGTGTGGTCGCCCTGCGCGGCGACGGCGAGGGTGCGCAGGTCGTGGCCGATGGTGCGGCGCGCGTCGCCGTAGAAGCCGACCGCCTTCTCGTACGGCGTCGCCAGGCGCCCTTTGCCCGCGTTGCCGCTGGACAGCAGGATGTTGGCCGCCTGCGCGTCCATGTCGTTGAGCGCGAGGTCGAGGTCGGCGGCGCTGGTCGTCCTGGGAGCGTCCTGGCGGGCCACCTCGTCCCACGTGCCGGATGCGGCGAGCCCGGCCAGCCCGAGCAGCAGCATCAGAGTGACGGTGAGCGAGACCGTGGCCGCGCGCAGAAGGCGCAGCCGCGCGGGCACGGTGGCCCAGAAGCGGCGGCGCAGAGCGGCCCGCGCGGCCACGGCCCGCTGCCGGAGGTGCCGCCTTCGGCGGCCCGGCCGCGACCCCCCTCGTGGCCGCCGGCCGGGCCGGCCCGCGGGCGGGGCGACCGGTCCGTGCTGTGGCTGCGCGACAGCGCCGGCCTCCGCCTCGGAACTGCGCGTGGTTCCGGCCGTGATGGTCACGAGCCCTCCAAGGTCACGCCACAGGCGGTCGCCCGTGTCCCCCGTGTCGCACAGTCTGCGGCCGGTTTCGGCCACGGACGTCGCCCGTTGATGCCCTCCTGACGCTTTGACGGGCGACCTTGACGGGAGTCTGACGCCACCGGCGGATCGCCCGTCAGGGAGGCGCAAATTCCGTGCCGGACAAAGCGGTTCGGGCATCCGGCCGGGCTAGATTCCCTCTCGGCCGTCGGAGAGGCTGCGGACGTCAGTGGCATGACGGCTCTCCTCCGGGAGCACCCATCGGATGCTCCCGTCAGAACGCCTTTCCGGCGGCCGCGCACGCGGACGCGTCTCGTCGTCCCTCCCCGGCGTCCGTGCGCTGCCCTGCGGTGCCGCCCCGGCACCGCAGGGCCCCACGGCCACCACGCGTTCTGTCAGCCCGACCGGTCTCCGGCGTGCCCCGGTGCGCGTGGGCCCGGTCTCCACCGAGGCATGAAGGTCCCCATGTTTTCCGCCGCTCCCCAGCAGGCCCCGCCGTCCCGCCCGCAGCGCACCCCCCAGCCCGGATCGGAGGGTGGGGAGAGACGCCGCGCGCCGAGCGGGCTGTTCGAACCCGCCCAGCTCGTCCAGTCGTTCCCCGAGGCACTGCGCAAACTGCACCCGCGAGTCCTGCTCAGGAACCCGGTGCTGTTCGTCGTCTCCGTCGGCGCCGTCCTCACCACACTCTCGGCGGTCCTACACCCGGCCGTCTTCACCTGGGTGATCAGCGCCTGGCTGTGGCTGACGGTCATCTTCGCGAACCTTGCGGAGGCCGTCGCCGAGGGCCGCGGGAAGGCGCAGGCGGAGTCACTGCGCCGGGCACGCACGGACACGGTCGCACTGCGTCTGCGCCACTGGAGCTACGGCACCGATCTGCGCCACATGGAGACGGAGGCCGTGGCCGCCACCGAACTCAGGCCCCTCGATGTCGTCCTCGTTGAGGCGGGGGAACTGATCCCGGCCGACGGTGACGTCATCGACGGGGTCGCGGCGGTCGACGAATCCGCCGTCACCGGGGAGTCGGCGCCGGTGATCCGGGAGTCGGGCGGCGACCGCAGCGGTGTCACCGGCGGTACGACGGTCCTTTCCGACCGCATCCTCGTCCGCGTCAGCGCCCGCCCGGGCCACTCCTTCCTGGACCGGATGATCGCCCTTGTCGAGGGCGCGTCCCGGCAGAAGACCCCGAACGAGATCGCCCTGAACATCCTGTTGGCCGCACTCACCGTCATCTTTCTGCTGGTCGTCGTCACCCTCCAGCCGATGGCCGAGTACGCGGATGCCGCCCAATCCACCACCGTGCTCGTCGCCCTTCTCGTCACCCTCATCCCCACGACGATCGGCGCGCTGCTGTCCGCGATCGGCATCGCCGGCATGGACCGGCTCGTCCAGCGCAATGTCCTGGCCATGTCGGGCCGCGCCGTCGAGGCCGCCGGCGACGTGGGCACCCTGCTCCTCGACAAAACCGGCACCATCACACTCGGCAACCGCGAGGCAGCCGCGTTCGTCCCGCTGCCCGGCATCGACGAGGCCCGGCTCGCCGACGCCGCCCAGCTGTCGTCGCTGGCCGACGAGACACCGGAGGGGCGGTCCGTCGTCGTACTCGCGAAGGAGCGGTACGGGCTGCGGGCTCCCGCCGAGGGCGAGTTGAGCCATGCGCGATGGGTTCCGTTCAGCGCCCAGACCCGGATGAGCGGCGTCGACCTGCGCTGGGACAACGGCGCGGTATGCGCCATCCGCAAGGGCGCCGCCCAGCAGGTCATCGAGTGGGTGGAGAGGTACGGCGGCCACGTCCCGCCCGAGGCCCGGCGGTTCGCCGACTCCGTCGCGGCCTCCGGTGGCACCCCGCTCCTGGTGGCCGTGCACGACTGGGACGGGCCGCGGGTGCTGGGGCTGATCCACCTCAAGGACGTCGTCAAGGACGGCATCCGCGAACGCTTCGCCGAGCTGCGCCGCATGGGCATCCGCACGGTGATGATCACCGGCGACAACCCGCTCACCGCCCGCGCCATCGCCGAAGAGGCGGGCGTCGACGACTACCTGTCCGAGGCCACCCCCGAGGACAAGCTCGCCCTGATCCGGCGCGAGCAGGAGGGCGGCAAGCTGGTCGCGATGACAGGCGACGGCACGAACGACGCGCCCGCGCTCGCGCAGGCGGACGTCGGCGTGGCCATGAACACGGGCACGTCGGCGGCCAAGGAGGCCGGAAACATGGTCGACCTGGACTCCAACCCCACCAAGCTCATCGAGATCGTGGAAATCGGCAAGCAACTCCTCATCACCCGCGGGGCGTTGACGACGTTCTCCATCACGAACGACGTGGCGAAGTACTTCGCGATCATCCCGGCAATGTTCGCGGGCGCGTACCCGGGCCTGGCGTCGCTCAACGTCATGGGCCTGCACAGCCCGACGTCCGCGATCACCTCGGCGATCATCTTCAACGCGCTCATCATCGTCGCTCTCATCCCCCTCGCACTTCGGGGCGTGCGCTACACACCGTCGTCCGCGCACGACCTGCTGCGGCGCAACCTCATGCTGTACGGCCTCGGCGGGCTCGTCCTGCCCTTCCTCGGCATCAAGCTCATCGACTTGCTGATCTCGGGGGTGCCCGGCCTTGGCTGAACCGCGCGTCGCCTCCTTTGTCCGCCCGATCCGTCAAGGGCGCATATGTGCACGTCAGGACCGTATTAGGGAACAGCTGTCGGGCTTGCCCGCGATGTGCGGGACGGCTTCGATGGCATACGTGAACAGCGCCTGGCTCCTCTTCGACCGGCCACCGAGTCCCGCTCGGCCGCTCCGTCGTGCGCCGCGCTGCTTGGAACGGTTCGCGTCCGCCCTTAGCTGACGCTCTCTTCCGCAGTCACTGGGCGCCGTGATCCTATCCGGCGCCCTTTCTCTCTCTTGTCCGCACGACCGCCACCCTCCATGGGGGTGCGCGGCGTGCCCGCAACCCCGGATGGACCATGTCTGACTCCACCCTTTCGCCCCGTACTGTTCTCGTCACGGGCGCGACCTCCGGCATCGGCCTGGAGACCGCACGGCAGCTCGCCGAGCGGGGCGCCACCGTGCTGCTGCACGGTCGCACCGCCGAGGAAGCACGTGCCGCCGCCGACCATCTCGTCGCCACGGCGAGCGTCGACGCCGACCGGCTGTGCGCCTACTCCGCCGACTTCACACACCTCGACGAGGTCGAGACCATGGCGGCGCGCGTCGTCGCCGAACACCCGCACCTGGACGTCCTCGTCAACAACGCTGCCATGGCCGCCCCGGAGCGGCACACCGTCACCACGGACGGCAACGAGATCGCCTTCCAGGTCAACTTCCTCGCCCACTACCTGCTGACCTGCCTGCTGGAACCGGCGCTCACCAGCGAGCCGGGCGGCCGGGTTGTGAACGTCTCCTCCTCCCTGCACCGCACCGCCTCCATCTCCTGGGCCGACCCCAACCGCGCGCGCCGCTACTCCCGGCTCGCCGCCTACGCCCAGTCGCAGCTGGCCCTCACCGTCTTCGCCGCCGACCCCCGTGTCGCCGCGGTTTCCGTCCACCCCGGCGTCTGCGACACCGCGCTGCTCCCGCTCTACTCCCATGCGGGCGTCACGCCTGCCGAGGGCGCCGCGTACGTGGTCCGCCTGTGCGATGCGGCGGTCGAGATCGTCAACGGCGCGTACTACGACCGCGCCGAGCGCGTCGACCCCGCGCCGGCCGCCACCGAGGACCGCACGATCAAGCGCCTCAACAAGCTCGCCGACCTCCTCGTCGGCCGGACCACTTGAACTCTCCCCCTGCATCACGGAGTTGATGTCCATGTCGAAGCGCTCCCGCAAGAAGAAAGCCCGCCGAAGGAAGAAGGCGAACCACGGCCGCAAGGCCGGCCAGCGCTGATCTGCAACCGGCACGGCGGGCGGAGAGACGAGACCGGCCGCATCCGAGCGGCTCCCTCTCTGCCCGCCCCTCACCTCTCTACTTTCGAGGCGTCGATGATTGAACTCGCACCCCGCCAACTACCCTCCCTCTCCCGTTGGTTCCCCGCCGGGGCCCCGGGCCCGGCCACCCTCGGCGAGCACGTCCTCACCACC
This sequence comes from Streptomyces sp. NPDC007095, assembly GCF_040634475.1. NCBI lineage: Bacteria > Bacillati > Actinomycetota > Actinomycetes > Kitasatosporales > Streptomycetaceae > Streptomyces > Streptomyces sp. NPDC007095. The sequence goes on along the minus strand of NZ_JBEYFS010000254.1, from coordinate 5,231 downwards.
GGCGTCGGCCACTGGTGGGCGGACCGAGCCGACCAGCCACGTGTCGTCGCCGTCTCCTGCGCCGGCCACGTCCTGCTGCGCGGCGCCCCGGACACACTCGCCCCCGAGGACCTGGTGCCCCTCGCGAACAGCCGCATCGAGGCTCCCGCCCGCTTCGTCCCGGCCCTCGGCACGGCCTTCGACCGCATCACTCCGTGGGAAAGGATGGTGTGGACCCTGCAGGCCGAACCGCAGCCCTGCACCGTCCCGCGCGGCGTGACCGTACGCCGCCTCGAACCCGCCGACACGGACACGCTGTTCGCCCTGGACCCCGACGCAGCCTGGATCCATGCCAGCTGGGGCGGTCCGCTGGGCCTGGCCGCCTCCGGACACGCCTGGGCAGCCGTCGATCGGGGCGGACAGCCACTGGCCATCGCCTGCACCTACTTCCGCGGCATCCGCTACGAGGACGTCGCGGTCTTCACGGCGCCCGACCACCGCCGCCACCGCCTCGCCCTGGCCTGCGTCCGGGCCCTCACCGCGGACATCACCGCGCGCGGCCACACCCCTAGCTGGAACTGTTCCACCCTCAACCGCGCCAGCCGCCTCCTCGCCTGGACGGCCGGCTTCCGCCTGGTGCGCGAGTACGTTCACCACGGGGTCGGGAACCCGGTACGGCGCAACCGACTTGCCGCATAGGAACGGCCCGGCACAGGAATGAACTCGACGTGACCAAAGCTCCCCTTCTCACCCTGCAGGTCCTCGACGGCCGCCACGAACTGACGGTCAGCAAACTGAAGCTGAGGAACGACTCCTTCACCCTGCACTACTCGATCACTCCGCCCTTGGCGGACGCCGAAACCGAGGAGACTCCTCTACTGCCCTTCCTGGAGGCGAACGACAACCTGGGAAACGAGTACCTCGACTGGGGCGGCGCCTACGGCCCGAGCCCCGACGGCAACAGCACCGAAGGCTCCCTCACCGGGCAGCCCGGCCCACCGCCGGAAGCCCGCGTGCTCCTCGTCCGCCTCACCTTCGTGCAGGGTGGCCGCGAGACGTCATACGACATGTCGTTCCGCACTGGCTCCTGATCCTGCCGTGCCGAGGCCGCCACCGCTGGCGACAATGAGCGGCACCACGTGCAGAGACGTTCCTCTCAGCATGTGCGAGCCCCTGGGCCAGTGGATCACTCTCTGCATACGCTGATTGCGCCGTCTCCTCGATGGCCGGAACCGATCGAAGAGCCGTACGTCAGGAGAGCACGCAGATGGCCACGACCGAACACGCCCCCACGAGCCGATTGCGGGCGTGGATGCTGGAGGGCCTGTCCGACATGGGCAAGGGCCGCCAGGTGCCCCGGCCCGCCGAGCCCGCGCCCGTGCACAAGGGGCAGCGGTGGTGGCGCGTGATGTGCCTGACCGGTGTCGACTACTTCTCCACACTGGGCTACCAGCCCGGCATCGCCGCCCTGGCCGCCGGACTCCTCTCCCCCGTCGCCACCCTCGTGCTCGTCATCGTCACCCTGGCGGGCGCACTGCCCGTCTACCGGCGGGTCGCCGAGGAGAGCCCGCACGGCGAGGGCTCGATCGCGATGCTGGAACGGCTGCTCACCTTCTGGAAGGGCAAGCTGTTCGTCCTGACCCTGCTCGGCTTCGCCGCGACCGACTTCCTGATCACCATCACCCTCTCGGCCGCCGACGCCTCCACGCACCTCGTGGAGAACCCGCACCTGACCAGCACCCTGCACGACAAACAGATGCTGATCACCCTCATCCTCGTGGCGCTGCTCGGCGCGGTGTTCCTCAAGGGCTTCCTGGAGGCGATCGGCGTCGCCGTCGTCCTGGTCGGGGTCTATCTCGCGCTCAACACCGTGGTCGTGATCGTCGGCTTCTGGCATGTCCTCACCGCGGGCCACGTCGTCACCGACTGGACCAACGGACTGACCGCCGCGCACGGAAACGTCTTCGCCATGATCGGCGTGTCCCTGCTGGTCTTCCCCAAGCTCGCGCTGGGCCTGTCCGGTTTCGAGACGGGCGTGGCGGTCATGCCGCACGTCGAGGGCGACCCCGAGGACACCGAGGAGAACCCCAAGGGCCGCATCCGGGGCACCAAGAAACTGCTGACCACCGCCGCCGTGATCATGAGCGTCTTCCTGATCGCCACCAGCTTCATCACCACACTCCTGATCCCGGAGCAGGAGTTCAAGTCCGGTGGCCAGGCCAACGGCCGCGCGCTCGCCTACCTGGCGCACGAATACCTCGGCGGCGCCTTCGGCACGGTCTACGACGTGTCGACCATCGCCATCCTGTGGTTCGCGGGCGCCTCCGCCATGGCCGGACTGCTCAACCTCATGCCCCGCTACCTCCCCCGCTACGGCATGGCCCCGCACTGGGCACGCGCCGTCCGCCCCATGGTGATCGTCTTCACCCTGGTCGCGTTCCTGGTCACCTGGATCTTCGACGCGGACGTCGACGCACAGGGCGGCGCCTACGCCACCGGCGTCCTCGTCCTGATGTCCTCCGCGGCCATCGCGGTGACCATCGCCGCCCGCCGCGCCCAGCAACGGAACTGGACGATCGGCTTCGCCGTCGTGTCCGCGGTCCTCCTCTACGTCACCGTCGCGAACGTCATCGAACGCCCCGACGGCGTCAAGATCGGCGCCTGCTTCATCGCCGGCATCATCCTCGTCTCCCTCCTCTCCCGACTGGCCCGCGCCTTCGAACTGCGGGTGACCAGCGTGAGCCTGGACGACATGGCGGAACGATTCGTACGGGACATCGCCAGCCGCAGGATCCGGTTCATCGCCAACGAACCCGACAACCGCGACAAGGCCGAGTACCGCGAGAAGATCGAGCAGATCCGCGCCGACAACGACCTCCCGCCCCAGGAGGACTTCGTCTTCGTCGAGGTCACCGTCCTGGACCCCTCGGAGTTCGAGGCGGGCCTGACCGTACGCGGCGAGGTCCTCCACGGCCGCTACCGCGTCCTGACCCTGGAGTCCTCCTCCATCCCCAACGCCCTGGCCGCCCTGCTCCTGTACGTCCGCGACCGCACCGGCTGCACCCCGCACATCTACTTCGAGTGGACCGAGGGCAACCCCTTCACCAACTTCCTGCGCTTCTTCCTCTTCGGCCAGGGCGAGGTCGCCCCCGTCACCCGGGAGGTCCTGCGCGAGGCCGAACCCGACCGCGCCCGCCGACCGCGCGTACACGTCGGCTAGGCCGCCGCACCGACCGCTGCCGGTACCCCGGCCGACTTGCACTCTGGCGTCGAGGTCCCGACAGCGTGCCTATCGGCCATCGGGGCCGTCGTAGTCCGTACGGCGGGGCGGCTTCGCGGGAGCCCGGTCAGTCGCCGTCGGAGACCGCCAGAGGCTTTCCTTCGCCTTGCGGATGCAGGTGTCGAGGATGTCCACGGCCAGGTCGGCGTCCTCGGCCGTGGGGTCGGCCATGGCCTGGAGGCGGAAGCGGGCGGCGTCCGAGGCGACCGCGCGCTGTTCGACCAGGTGAGCAGTCGGGCCGCTGCGGCCGATGAGCCCCGAGGCGACGCGGCCGGTCACGGTGGTACCTATGAAGACCGGGACGACCGGGCAGATCACGTCGCCCATCGTGCGGAGCCCGCACCCCTCCAGCCCGTCGCGCAGCCGCTAGGGCGACGGCCGCGACCGACTTGCGCCGCACGGCACCTTCCGGGGAGCGGATGATAGGCAGGGCACCACAGTGTGCTGTCCGACTTCCGCGACTGGCTGGCCGAGGGGGACCGGGCCGACCGTCTCCTCGATCTGGCGCTGCGCCGGGATCACCGTCACCAGCAACTACACGCTGGAGAAAAGCGACTGGGGCAAGACCCGGGTGCTGGACGGCACCACCATCAGCGTCACCGGTACCAAGAGCTTCACCAGCATCGACTTCGCCTCCGTAGACATCAGCGCCACGCCGGTGTGGATCGAGATCGACCTCGGCGCCGACCGGGCGATCGGCTCCGTCACCCTCTTCCCCCGTACCGACACGGGCGCTTCCGGCGGCGGAACGGCAGGCTTCCCCGTCGACTTCACCATCCACACGAGGGCCGACGGCGCCACCTCCTACACCACCGCCTGCACCGTCACCGGCCAGGCCAACCCGACCGGGGCACCGCACGAACGAGCCCGACCGCCGCGACAAGGCCGAGTACCGCGAGAAGATCGAGCAGATCCGCGCCGACAACGACATGCCGGAGCAGGAGGACTTCGTCTTCGTCGAGGTGACAGTCACCGACCCTTCCGAGTTCGAGTCGGGCCTGACCGTACGCGGCGAGGTCCTCCACAACCGCTACCGGGTCCTGACCCTGGAGTCCTCCTCCATCTCCAACGTCCTGGCCGCGCTCCTCCTGTACGCCCGTGATCCACCGGCTGCATCCCGCACATCTACTTCGAGTGGACCGAGGGCGGCCCCTTCGCCAACTTCCTGCGCTTCTTCCTCTTCGGCCAGAACGAGGTCTCCCCGGTCACCCGAGAGGTCCTGCGCGAGGACCGGGCCCGCCGAACGCGCGTCCACACCGACTGAGCAGGCCGCGACGTCAGGATTCCATCAAGATTCACCGGTACGGTGTCAGGAGCCCGTCAGCGCCGGTCGCCCACCCCCACCCACACGCCTAGCGTCGACGCCATGCAACGGAGCGGACCCGTGAGCCCGGCCGGCGACCGCCACTGGCGTGGCAGCGCCCGGCTCGCGGTGGGCTGCGCCCTCGCCTTCGGCACTCTGTCCGCCCTGGTCGACTGGGACGCCGACACCCTGACCGCGCCTCGCGCCGCGATCTGGTCCGCCCTGTCCCTGGCGGTCTTCGCCGTCCTGCTCCCGCAGCGCGTCACGGCGGGCCACGGCTGGCTGACGGCGCGCGGCCCGCTGCGCCGACGGGCCGTACGGACGGACGCCCTCGTCTCCATACGGCAGTACGACGGCGTCAGCGCCCAGCTCGTGCTGCGGGACGCGTACGGCCACCGCCTCGAACTCGACTCCCGCGTCCTGGCCGCCAACCCCTTCCTGTGGCACGAACTCGACACCGGCGTCCGCCGCTCCCTGGAGAAGGGCACCCTGCTCCAAGGGGAAGACCTACTCCGACGGCTGGCCGAGCAGATCGACGGCGAGACGGCCCAGGCCGTTCTGCGGGCGTCCGGGCTGTCCTAGGTCCTGTCGTCAAATTCCCGTCGTCCGCCCGGAGGGCGGGCCCTGCGGCGTCAGGTGCGTGCTCTCGGCGTGCCGGGCACAGGCCCT
>NZ_JBEYFS010000253.1:0-16468 GCF_040634475.1 Streptomyces sp. NPDC007095 | reverse complement strand
GGTTCCGGCGGCCCCGGCCGTCGGAACCGTCCTGCGGGTGCCCCGGTGGACCCCGCGTCCCGCCGAGGCGTCCACCAGCGGCCCGGCCGAAGCGGTGCGCCGCGTCGTCATCCTGCCCGAGGCCGCCGACGGCGCGCGTGCCGCGTTGGAACAGGTCCCCGGCGTACGGTGCGTGACCGTCTCTTCGTCCAAGGAGCGTCTCGACAGCTGGTTCCGCGACGTGAGCTGGCAGTACCTGGAGGCCATCCGCGACGCGGCGGCCGACGAATGCCCCGGCGGCACGCTCGTGCAGGCGGTCGTCCCGGCCGACGGCGCGCGCGCCGTCGCCCTCGCCCTGACCGGGCTGATGCGGACCGCCGCGCTCGAACACCCCCATCTCACCTGCCAGGTCGTCGGGTTCGACGAATTCCCGGCCCCGGCCGTCCTTTGGGACGTCCTCGATGCCGAGTCCCGCGCGAGCGGTGACGACGTCGTGCTCCACCGCGACGGGAGGCGCCTGACGCGCTCCTGGGCACCGGTCCCGGCACCGCCGCTCGGCGACGTCGGCATGCTGCGCCCCGGCGGCGTCTACCTGATCACCGGGGGTGCCGGAGGCGTCGGCTCCGCCGTGGCCCGCTGGATCGCGAAGGAGGCCGTGCGGCCCACCGTCGTCCTGGTGGGGCGGTCGCCGGGCGACGCCCGCACCGAGGCGCTCGTGACCGGCCTGCGCGCCGCCGGAGCCGTCGCCCGGTACGAGACCGCCGACGTCTCCCGTTGGGAGGAGACCCGCCATCTGGTGGCGGACGTCCGCCGTGAACTCGGTCGGATCGATGGCGTGTTCCACGCGGCCGGCGTGATCCACGACGCGCCGCTGACCGCCAAGACCGGCCAGGAGTGGGAGGACGTCCTCGCGTCCAAGTCCGACGCCCTGGTCAACCTCGACCGTGCGATCGGGCGGGCGCCGCTGGACTTCCTGATCGCCTTCTCCTCGGGGGCGGCGGTCACGGGCAACCCGGGACAGTCCGACTACGCCACCGCCAACGCGTTCCTCGACGAGTTCGCGGCGCTGCGCACCATGCGTGTCGCCGCGGGTGAACGCTCGGGACGCACCCTGTCCGTCGCCTGGCCGCTCTGGGAGGACGGCGGCATGGCGCTGTCGCCCGAGGCGCTGGCCCGCTTGTGGGAGAGCCGGGGGCTGACCCCGATGTCCTCGGCGGACGGGATCGACGCGCTCACCGCCGCCTGGCGGTTGGGCGAGGACCGGGTGTGGGTCCACCACGGCCGCCTTGCCGAGACCGCCGCCGCACTCGGTGCCGCCGACGCGCACCAGGGAAGCGGGTTCGACGCCGCCGCCGTCTCAGTGACCGCTTCTGGCACCGGCACTGGTACGGGCAGCAGCACCGGTCCCGGCACGCGCAACGTCGCCGCCCCGGCGGCCGGCCGGCCGGAGGTGTCCGCCGCCGTACGGCCGGGCTCCGCCGAGAGCCTGCGCCGTCTCGTGCGGATCTTCTCCCAGGTCACGAAGATGCCCGCGCGCGAGGTCGACGTGGACCAGCCGCTCGGCTCGGCCGGTCTCGACTCGATCATGGTCATCCAGCTGAACAGGGAACTCGCCCTCGCCTTCGGCAGTGTGTCCCGGACCCTCTTCTACGACCTGCCCACCCTGCGGGCCGTCGCCGAACGGCTCGCCGCCGAGAAGCCGTCGGCCGCGCCGGAGCCCGCCGCGGCCCCCGCCGCCGGCGTGGCACGCCCGGCCCCGGGCCGCGCCGTGACGGCCGTCCGCGAACCGGCGCCCCGGGTCATCGAGAACGCCGCCGCGCGTGTGCGCGAGCCCATCGCCGTCATCGGCATGAGCGGGCGCTACCCGAAGGCGGGAAACCTCGACGCGTTCTGGGCCAACCTCAGGGACGGCCGGGACTGCGTCGGCGAGATCCCCGCCGACCGCTGGCCGCTTGAGGGCTTCTACGAGCCCGATCGCCGCAAGGCCCAGGCGAACGGCATGAGTTACAGCAAGTGGGGCGGATTCCTCGACGACTTCGCCTCGTTCGACCCGCTCTTCTTCCAGATCGCCCCCCGCGACGCCTACGCCATGGACCCGCAGGAGCGGCTCTTCGTCCAGGCCTCGTGGGAGGTGATGGAGAACGCCGGTTACACCCGCGAGTCGCTGCGCCGGCGTCACCAGGGACGGGTCGGGGTTTTCGCCGGCGTCACCAAGAGCGGCCATGCCCGCCACGGCGTCGCCCGGCTGCCCTCCGGCGAGACGGTCGTCCCCGCGCTGTCGTTCGCGTCCCTGAGCGCCCGGACCTCGTACCTGCTGGACCTCAACGGCCCCAGCATGACCATTGACACGATGTGCTCGGCGTCCCTGACCGCCGTGCACGAGGCGTGCGAACACCTCTACCAGGGTGCCTGCGACGTGGCCGTCGCCGGAGGCGTCAACCTGTACCTCCACCCCCTGGACTACGTCGAACTCTGCCGCTCGGGCATGCTGTCGCAGGACAGCCACTGCCGCAGTTTTGGCAGCGGCGGCCACGGGTTCGTCCCCGGCGAGGGAGTGGGCTGCGTCCTGCTGAAGCCCCTGTCCCGCGCCGAGGCCGACGGCGACCGCATCCTCGCGGTCATCCGCGGCACCAGCGTCAACCACGGCGGACGATCCAACGGCTACACCGTGCCGCGCTCCGGCGCCCAGGCGGAACTGATTCGCGACGCCCTGGACCGCGCTGGGGTCTCAGCGCGCGACATCGGGTATGTCGAGGCGCACGGCACCGGCACCGAACTGGGCGACCCGGTCGAGATCCAGGGACTGACGACCGCCTTCGAACAGGACACCGCCGAGCGGCAGTTCTGCGCGATCGGCTCGGCGAAGTCCGCCGTCGGACACCTGGAAGCGGCGGCCGGCATCGCCGGTCTCACCAAGGCGGTCCTCCAGCTGCGCCACCGGCAGTTCGCGCCCAGCCTGCACGCCGAGGACCTCAACCCGAACATCGCATTCGAGCGGACGCCGTTCTTCGTCCAGCAGGAGGCGGCGCCCTGGCCCGCCGAGGGCCGGCCGCGGCTCGCCGCCGTCTCCTCCTTCGGAGCGGGCGGCTCCAACGCCCACGTGATCGTCGAGGAGTACTCGTCCTCGCAGACCGAGGAGCACGAACCCCGCATGGCCCAGTCCTCCGGCGTCGGCACCGAGCACCTCGTCGTCCTCTCGGCGCGCACGTCCGAGCAACTGAACTCCTCCGCAGCGGAGTTGGCCGAGTTCGTCGCCCGCGCCGACGTCGACCTCGCCGACCTCGCCTTCACCCTGCAGACCGGCCGTGAGGCCATGCGCGAGCGGCTCGCGCTCGTCGTCACCTCGACGGCCGGCCTGCGCGAGGCGCTGAGTGGCTTCCTGGCCGACGGCGCCGCCGCGGCCACCGGTGTGCACCGGGGCAGCCCGGCGGCCGTCGGCGCGGGCCTGATCGCCGAGCTGGCCGACGAGGACGTACGCGAACTGCTGGTCGAGCGCTGGGCGCGGGGCGGGAAGCTCTCCAAACTCGCCGCCGTATGGGTCGAGGGCCTGGAGATCGACTGGGAGCCGCTGCACGCCGGTGTCGGGCGCCGCCGTGTCGCCCTGCCCACCTACCCGTTCGCCCGCGAGCGGTACTGGATTGCCGACCTCGCACCGGTCGCTCCGGCCGGTCGCGCGGAGGAGTCGGCGGGCATCGCGCGGGAGTCTGCCCGGCCCGGCCCGTCCGCCACGGTCACCCCGGCCCCGGCTGCCCCGTCCACCCCCGCCCCGGCCGCGTCCGTCGAGGACGCGTCGGCGCGGTCGGGCGAGTCGCTCGACGTGGAGGTGCCGCGCATCGTCCGTGCCGTGCTGGCGCGGGCGCTGGCCATGCCGGAGGAGGACATCGTCGCCACCGCCGCTTTCGCCGACTACGGGCTGGACTCCATCCTCGCCGTCCGCGTGTCCCACGAACTCGGCGAGGAGCTGTCGCTCGACCTCGACACGGGCGTCCTGTTCGACCACAGCACCGTGCGCCGCCTCGCCGCGCACCTGCTGGCGGCGCACCGCGACGACATCGGAATCGCCCGGCCCGCGGTACGACCCGAACCCCCGGCCGGCGCGTCCCCGGCGTCGGAGCCGGAGCCGTTCGCGACGGTACGGCCCGCGGCCGGACGGGAGGCGGGCAGCGGCGCCGAGGCGCGTCCGCCCATTGCCGTCATCGGGATGAGCGGCCGGTTCGCCGGCTCGCGCAACCTCGACGAACTGTGGGCGCACCTCGCCGCGGGCGACGACCTGATAACCACCACGACCCGCTGGGACACCGCCGGCGACGCGGATGCCACGGGCGCGCTGCGCGGTGGATTCCTCGACCGCGTCGACGAGTTCGACTCGCTGTTCTTCAACGTCTCCGGCGTCGAGGCGCGCGGCATGGACCCGCAGCAGCGGCTGTTCATGGAGGAGACCTGGAAGGCTCTGGAGGACGCGGGATACCCGGCCCGCGCCATGAACGAACGGCGCTGCGGCGTCTACGTCGGCTGCTGGGCCGGTGACTACCCGGGCGGCGAGGGGGAGTCCGCCCCCGTGCAGGGACTGTGGGGCACTATGGGTTCCGTCATCCCGGGCCGTGTCTCCTACTTCCTCAACCTCAGGGGACCCGCCCTGGCGGTCGACACCTCCTGCTCAAGCTCCCTCGTGGCCATCGACCTCGCCTGTAAGGACCTGTGGTCGGGCGAGACGACGATGGCCCTGGCCGGCGGGGTGTTCGTCCAGTCGACACCGCGCCTGTACGGGCTGGCCGGACGCGCCGGAATGCTCTCGCCCTCCGGCCGCTGCCACACCTTCGACCACCGCGCGGACGGTTTCGTGCCGGGTGAGGGGGTCGGCGTCGTGGTCCTCAAGCGCCTCGACGACGCCCTCGCCGACGGCGACCACATCCACGGCGTCATCCGCGGCTCGGGCGTGAACCACGACGGCGCCACGAACGGACTCACCGCGCCCAGCTCCCTGTCGCAGGAACGCCTGCTGCGCGACGTGTACGACACCTTCGGCGTGGACGTCCGGCGCATCGGCCTGGCCGAGGCGCACGGCACCGGCACGAAGCTCGGCGACCCCATCGAGTTCGGCGCCCTGACCCGCGCTTTCCGGGAGGGCACCGACGACTCGGGCTACTGCGCCCTCGGCTCGGTAAAAACCAACCTGGGCCACACTCAGTTCGCGGCGGGTGTCGCCGGAGTCCTCAAAGTGCTCCTGGCGCTGCGGCACCGCCGGATCCCCGCGTCGCTCCACTTCGAGGAGGCCAACGGGGCGATCGCCCTGGAGGACAGCCCCTTCTACGTCAATACCCGCACCCAGCCCTGGCACAGCCCGGCCGGGGTGCCGCGCCTCGGCACGGTCAGCGCGTTCGGCGCCAGCGGGACCAACGCCCACGTGGTCCTCGAAGAGGCGCCGGAGCGGGTCCGCGCCGCGCTGCCGCACCGCGCGGCCCACCTCGTCGTGCTGTCCGCCCACTCCCGCGAACAACTCGGCGAGCAGGTGGAGCGGCTGGCCGCGCACTGCCGCAGCCACCCGGAACAGGGCCTCGGCGACCTCTCCTACACCCTGACCGCCGGACGGGAACACTTCCGGTACCGGTTCGCATGCGTCGTACGCGACCACGACGACCTGGTCCGCGTGCTGGCGGCCGGGACCGCCGGACCCCGCGCCGTCACCGGTGACGCCGGAGCGGACCGCGAGTGGGGCACAGCCGACCTCGGCCGCGAGACCCTGCGCCGGTGTGCCGACCCCGCCGCCGACCCCCAGACCCTGCGCGCCGAACTGGAGTCGCTGGCCGGCCTGTTCGCAAACGGCGCGGACCTCGCATACGAGGAGGCGTTCACGGCCGGCGCGTACCGCCGCGTGCCCCTGCCCACGTACCCCTTCGCCCGGGTCGGCCACTGGGCCGGCGCGGCCCTCCCCGCCGAGACCCCGGCCCCCGCGATCCCAGCGGCGGCCCCCTCTGCCGAGCCCCCGCACGCCCAGGCAGCGGCCCCGACACCTCCGGCCGTTCCGGCAGAGGCCGCGCCAGCCGACGGGACCGTCCCGGCCCCCGCCGTGAGCGGCCCCTCGCACACCCGCGTCACGTTCGCCGAGACCCGGAGCTTCCTCGACGACCACGTCGTCCAGGGACGGCACGTCCTGCCCGGCGTGGTCTACCTGGAGATGGCCCGCTCTGCCGCCGCCGACCTCCTCGGCGTCTCCCCGGCCGACACGGTGCGTCTGCGCAACGTCACCTGGGTGCGGCCCGTTGCGGCCGACGGCACCGCGCCGAACGGCGTTCCGGCCGACGTCGAACTTCTGCTGCGCCCCGCGTCCGGCGGCGTCGCCTTCGAGTTCCGTTCGACGAACGAGGAGGCCGCGGTCTACTGCGAGGGACGCCTCTCCCGGTCCGACGCGCCGTGCCCGCCCCGCATCTCGCTGTCGGAGCTACGCGCCGGCTGCCGGACCACGGTGAGCGGCGAGCGGATCCACGCCGCGCTCGTGGCCCGCGGCATCGACCACGGCCCGGCGCTCCGCGCCATCCGCGAGGCGCACACCGGTCCGGGCCTGGTGGTGGCCGAACTCCGCGTCCCGGACGCCGCGCCGACGCCCGAGCGGCCCTTCGTACTGCACCCCTCGCTCCTGGACTCGGCCATCCAGTCCTCGGTGGCCCTCCTCCTGGCAGGCAACGGCATGCCCGAGGGCACGTCCGTGCCCTTCGCGCTCGAACAGCTCGACGCCTTCGCGCCGTGCCCCTCGTCCATGTGGGCCGTCGTCCGCACGGCGGACGCGCCGGGCGCGGAGAACGGGCTCAGCCGTCTCGACATCGACCTGGTCGACGACTCGGGGGAGGTGTGCGTCCGCATGACCGGCTACACCGCCCGCCGAATCGCGACGCCGCCGCCGTCGCTGTTCGCGCCGATCTGGGACGTCCTGCCCCCGCACGCCCTCACCGGCGCCCTTCCCGGCGACGACGACCACGTGCTCGTCGTGGGCGGCGACACCAGGCAGCGGGACCGTCTCGCACGGCGGTTCCCGCGCGGCACGACCTGGCACCTGCCCGCCACCGCGTCCGCCGACGACGTGGCCGACGCCCTGCGCGCGTCCGCGCCGGTCGACCATCTGGTGTGGATCGCGCCGGACACGGAGACGGAACCGACTGACGCGGACCGTCTCGTCGCCGCCCAGACGGACGGCGCCGTCGCGGCCTTCCGCATGATCAAGGGCCTGCTGCGCACCGACCACGACACCAGGCCGCTCGGCCTCACCCTGGTCACCCGGCACGCCCTGGCCACCCACCCGAACGAGCGCCCGCAGCCGGCACACGCGGGACTGCACGGCCTGTTCGGCTCGCTCGCGCAGGAGTACACCAACTGGTCCGTGCGGCGGGTCGACCTCGGCGACGAGCCGTGGCCGGCCGACCTCATGGCGCTGCCGACGCACGCCCGGACGGACTCCTGGGTCCACCGCTCCGGCCAGTGGCTGACCCGCCGCTGGGCCCCCTGCGAAGTCGCGGCAACGGTCGGCGCCCCCTACCGCGAGGGCGGCGTCTACGTCGTCGTCGGCGGCGCCGGAGGCCTCGGCACCGCGTGGACACGGCACGTCGTGGAGCGCTTCGGCGCCCACGTGGTCTGGATCGGCCGCAGCCCCGAGGACGCGGCGGTCAGGGCCCGGATGGACTCCGTGCGCGGCCGGGGCTCCGTCCGCTACGTGCGAGCCGACGCCACGGACGAGGCCTCCCTGCGGGACGCCTTCGACCGGATCAGGCCCGCGTTCCCCCGGATCCACGGCGTCGTGCACGCGGCCCTCGTGCTGCGCGACCAGAGCTTCGCCGGGATGGACGAGGAGACCCTGCTCGCGAGCCTGTCCGCCAAGGTGGACGCCGCCGTCACGACGGCACGCGTCCTCGACGGCGAGGAATTGGACTTCGCGCTGTTCTTCTCCTCCGTCCAGTCCTTCGCGACGACGGCTGGACAGGGCAACTACGCGGCCGGCAGCGTCTTCCTCGACGCCTGGGCCCGCCTCCTCGACCACCACTGGAACTGCCCCGTCAAGGTCATGAACTGGGGCTGGTGGGGCAGCCAGGGCAGCGTCTCCTCCGACTACTACCGCCGGCGCATGGAGCGTGCGGGACTGGTCTCCATCGAGGCGCCCGAGGCGATGGACGCCCTCGACGTGCTGCTCGGCGGCCCCTACGACCAGCTCGGGTTCGTCAAGCTGACCACCGTCGACGCGCTGACCGGCGTCGAGCCGTCGGTGCGGACGGCCATGCGCGCCGGGACCGCCGCGCGGGTGCCCGCGCACGCGCTCACCACGCGCGAGACACCGGGCGAGGAGCGGGATGTGCTGCGTGCCGTCGCCGCCTGGCGAGCGGAGGAACGCGACCCCTTGCTCGGACGGCTCCTGCGGGCCCACCTCGTGGAACTGGGCGCGCTCACCGAGGTGGAGGACGCCCCCGCCCAGACCGAGTCCGACGCCGACGCCGAGGCGCGCCTGCGGCGGGCGGGCATCCAGGAGCGGTACCTGCCCTGGCTGCGCCAGGCCCTGCGGGTGATTCCGGACTCCACGTCGCCCATGCACGCTCTCCTCACCGAGTGGGACGAGCGCCGGCAGGCGTGGTCCGCGGACCCGGGCCTCAAGGCGGAGCTGGAGCTCGTCGACGCCACGCTCCGCGCGCTGCCCGACATCCTGACCGGCGTCAGGCGGCCGACCGACGTCATGTTCCCGCGCGGCTCCTTCGAACTCGTCGAGGGCTGCTACCGCGACACCCCGGTGGCGGACGCGTTCAACCACGCCGTCCAGGACACCGTCGTCGCCCTGGTGACCGAGCGGCTGCGCCAGGATCCCGGTGCGCGGATCCGAGTCCTGGAGATCGGTGCCGGCACCGGCGGCACCAGCACCGGCCTGTTCCGGGCGCTGCGGCCCCACCAGGACAGCATCGACACCTACCTGTACACCGACCTGTCCAAAGCGTTCCTGAACAACGCGCGCCGGGTCCACGGACCCCATGTGCCCTATCTCGACTGCGCGCTGTTCGACGTCGAGCGGCCGCTGGCCGGCCAGGGCGTCCAGGAGGGCGGCTACGACATCGTCGTCGCCGCGAACGTCCTGCACGCCACCGCCGACATCCGCAACACGCTGCGCAACGCCAAGGCGGCGCTGCGCGGGGGCGGTTGGCTGGTGCTGAACGAGCTGTCGCGCTTCGACGTCTTCAGCCACCTCACCTTCGGCCTGCTGGAAGGCTGGTGGCTGTCGACGGACACCGGGCTGCGCCTCCCCGGATCGCCGGCGCTGTCCCCCGAGGGCTGGCGCGACGTCCTGCACGGCGAGGGCTTCCGGACCGTCCTGTCCGTGCTGCCGCAGGCGGACGCCCTCGGCCAGCAGATCATCGCGGCCGAGAGCGACGGAACCACGCGCCAGCTCGCCCCGGGCCGGCAGGCGACCCCCGTCGTCCCGGATGCTCCTTCGTCCGCGACCCTCCCGACGTCCGTGACCGTCCCGGAGCCGGGGTCCCCGCCGGAACGGGTTCATGAGCCGGAGCCGCGCCCGACCGGAGCCGACGTGGGCGAGGCGCTGACGGACCATCTGCGGGAGTCGGCGGCGACGGTGCTGGGCGTGCCCGCAGAGCGGATCGACCCTGCTGTGCCCCTGACGTCGTATGGGCTGGACTCGCTGCTCGTCCTCCAGTTGACCCAGGCGATCCGTGCCGATCTCGGCGACGACGTCTCCTCGACGCTGCTGTTCGAGGTCGAGTCCGTCGACGGGCTGGTGGAGCACTTCCTGGCCGAGCGGCCCGACGCGGTGGACGCGCTCGTGGCAGCCACCCGGCCGGCGGCGCGGGAAACGGCCGGCCCCCAGGCCGAGGATGCGCCCGGCAGCGAGGCGGAGACCACCGAACGCTGGGAACTCTCGCGCAGCCAGAGCAGGCTGTGGCGGGGGCACCGGCGCCACCCGGACGCCGCCACCTACAACATCCCGCTGCTGTTCGAGATCCACGGCGCCTTCGACGCGGACGCGCTGGAGGAGGCGTGCCGTGGGCAGTCGCGGCGCCACCCGGTCCTCGGCGCGGTCTTCCACGAGACGGACGGCGTGCCGCACATGGACATCGACCGCGACCGCGCCATGACGTTCACCAGGACCCGCGTCACCGCGACCGCGCGTGACGAACAGCTGTCCCGCATCAAGGAGTTGGCCGACCAGCCGTTCGACCTGGCGGGCGGACCCCTCGCCCGGGCCCACCTCGTCACCCTGGACACGGGCACCGGGGACCCGCGGCATCTGCTGCTCATCACGGTGCACCACATTGTTATGGACGGTACGTCCGCGGCGGTCCTGGTGCGCTCCCTGAAGAACGCCTACAGCGAGGCCGTCGGAACGGGCGCAAGCCTGACGACTCATCAGGAGAGCGTCACCTACGCCGACTTCGTCGCCTGGGAAACCGCGCTGCTGGAGAGCCCGAAGGCCCGCCGGCACCGCGACTACTGGCTCGCGGAACTGCGCGGACCGCGCGACGAACTCGCCCTGCCCCGCGACCGGAAGGACACCGCCGCGCTTGCGCCCCGCACTGACGTCGTCCCGGCCCGGCTCACCCCGGAGGTCACGGAGGCCTTCGCAGCCCGGGCCCGCGCCCACCAGACCAGCGTGGCCACGCTGTTCCTCGCCACGTACACCGTCTTCCTGCACTCCCTCACCGGTCAGTCGAACCTGGTCGTCGGCTTCCCGACCGCCGGCCGCTACGAGGAGCGGTTCAAGGACGTGGTCGGCCAGTTCGTCAACTGCCTTCCGATCCGCTCCACCTTGTCCGACGGGGAGCAGTTCAGCACGCTCCTGGGCCGGGTCGGCCGGGCGGTCGTCCGGGGCATCGACCACGGGTCCTATCCCGCTTTGGAGATCGAGCGGGCACTCGCCCAGGAGGAAGGCAGTGGGACACCACCTCTCGTGGAAACCAACCTGATCTTCCAGAACTTCGACGGGGCGTCACTGTTCACCGGGGCGGACGGGGCGCTGCCGGGTCCGCTCGACCTGCGGCCCTTCGACGACCTGCCGGACTCCGGCGAGATGCCGGTGACCGTCGAGATCTACCGGGGGCCCGACGGCTACAAGGTGTTCCTGAAGTACGACGCGAACGCCTTCGAGGAGTCCACGGCCCAGGCCATGGCGGACGAACTGGGCCGCGTCGTCGAACACGTGGCCCACGAGGCGGATTTCCGGATCGGCAGCCGCCCGTGGCGCCGCGCCACCGGCCCGGATCCGGCCGCCCCGGGCATGTCCGCGGACATGGCCGCCGACGAAGCGGAACCGCGCGAAGGGGACAAGCACGCATGACAGGCATAACGGCCACCTCGGCGGCACTGTGGCTGAGGCGATTCCACCCCGCATCCGCCGAGGGGCCGAGGCTCGTCTGCTTCCCCCACGCCGGAGGGGCGGCGTCCTACTACTTCAAGCTGTCGCGCACGCTGCACCCGTCCATGGAGGTGCTCGCCGTCCAGTACCCAGGACGGCAGGACCGGCGCGCGGAACCGCCCGTCGAAGACATCACCCGCCTCGCCGGCTTCGTCGCCGACGAGCTGCGTGCCGCCGGACCGCGCCCGACGATCCTGTTCGGGCACAGCATGGGCGCCCTGGTCGCCTACGAGGTGGCCCGCCGGCTCGAACGCCAAGGAGACGTTCCCCTGGCTCTGTTCGTCTCCGGTCGCCGGGCCCCTTCGACCAGGCGTCCCACGAGCCGCCCGATGCATCTCCTCGACGACGCCCGCATCGTCGAGGAACTCCGGGCACTGGACGGCACGCACAGACAGGTGCTCGAGGACGAACAAGTGCTGGCCATGATCCTGCCGACGCTGCGAAGCGACTACCGGGCCGTGGAGACATACGCGTACGCTCCGGGGCCGCCCCTGCACGTCCCCGTAATCTGCCTGGTCGGCAGGAATGACCCCCAGGCCACGGTCGGAGAGGCCGCGGTCTGGTCCGAGCACACCGCCCGGGGCTTCACCCTGCGGGTCTTCGAAGGCGGGCACTTCTACCTGGACAGCCGCGCCGACGAGATCGCGGACGTGATCCGCGCCAGTGCCACCGGAGGCACGTCGTGAGCCGTCAGGAGCACGCTGTGCAGGCCAGGCCCTCCGATGCGCCTGCCGCGGACCGCGGGAACCACGACGCCCCCGCGACCTGTACGACACCTCGGGCCGGGGCAGGCGCGCAGGGCGCGGTCTCCGCGCAGACGCTGCGCTCGGTGTTCAGGCAGCACGCTGCCGGCGTCGCCGTGATCACGGCACACGGCGGACACCCGGTGGGCTTCACCGCCACCTCGCTCAGCTCCGTCTGCCTGGAACCCCCGATGCTCTCCTTCGGCATCGCCACATCGAATTCGTGCTGGCCAGTCATCGCGGAGGCGCAGTACGTAGGCGTACACGTGCTGGCAGACCATCAGCGGGAACTGGGCGCCACCTTCGCCCGCAGCGGCGCGGACCGCTTCGCTCCTCCCACGATCTGGCATGTGGGCCCGGGCGGTGTCCCCCTTCTGGACGGTGTCCTGGCACGACTCGTCTGCAGGGTCTCCGCTCGTATATCCGTGGCGAGCCACCGCATCGTCATCGCCGAGGCGCTCGACGCCGGCTCCCTCAACAGCGGGCGGCCGCTGATTTATCACGACGGCGACTTCCACCGTCTTCCGGACAAGCCGGCAGCGGATTGACAGTCCCCCGAAAAGACCGGGCCGGCGACGCCGAAGCGCCTCCTTCACCCTCTAAGGAATCAATATGACGGACCACCGGCATGTCGTTCATGTCGCCTTCGACGATCACTTCCTGGACGTGGACACACTCGACGTCGACAACTACGACATCACGTTGCTGGTGGACAGCTACGCCGCTGGACGCATATCGAAGTCCCTGCTCGACCGGTTCGCCCGGGTCGGCGTTCTGAACCTGCCGGACGGCCTGGGTGTGGAGGGCTACGACCAGGTGGTGGATCAGATGATCGACCTGGTGAAGGACTTCTCGGAGGACTTCGGCCCCCCCGTTGCCGTGGTGGGCCTGTTCGAGTACACGACACTGCCCGCCGCACGCCTGCGGGAGCACTTCGCGGTCCCCGGTGTCGATGTCGGGACCGCGCTTCGCTTCCGCGACAAAATCCTCATGAAGCAGATGCTGTGCGAGGTCGTGCCAGTACCCCGGTTCTGGCCGGTCGGAGCGGCCACCACCGCGGCGGAGCTGACCGCCATCGTGTCCGGGCTTCCCGGCAAGGTCGTCCTCAAACCCACACGGCAGGCCGCCAGCATCGGCGTCAGGCTCTTCGACCGAGGCGCGGACCTGCTGCAGTACGCCGACGCCGAGGGAATCCAGGACGGCTACGAGGTGGAGGAGTTCATCGAGGGAACGGTGTGCCATGTCGACGGCATCGTCCGGGACGGACGCGTCCTCTTCCTCAGCGCCGCCGAATATTTCCTCGGATCCTGTTTCACCTTCCAGAACAGCGGCGTGGGACCGCTGGCGTCCGTCACCATCGACGACTCAGCCCTGGTCCGGCGCATCGCGGACTTCACCGACCGTGTCCTGGCGGCGCTGGGGCTGCGGGACGGCTCCTTCCACCTGGAGCTGTTCCTCACCCCGAGCGGCGACCTGGTGTTCCTGGAGATCGCCAACCGGTTCGGAGGGGAGTACATCAGCCGGCACCTGAAGACCGTCTACGGCGTCGACCTGGTGCAGGAGTCGATCGCGTCGTGCATGGACCTGCCCTCCGCGATCGAGACACCCGCGACCCACCTCGAACTGGGCACCGACCGCCCTGGCGCCTCCGGCTGGATCTATTGCGCCCTGTCCGAGAAGGACCGCTGCCGGGTCAGGCGCGTTCACGGTCTCGACCGGATACCGAGCTCTGTCGTCTTCTACGACACCCCCGACATCGGCCAGTTGCTCAACCACGAACTGGGACTGGCGGTGGCATCCGGCAGGTTCATTCTGACCGGTGCCAGCACCGCATCCGTCAAGCGGGACCTGCGCGTCATCAGCGACGCGTACTCGATCGATGTCGAGCCGGACACCCCGTGACGGGCTTCCCGGCCGGCCGTGAGTGGCCGTTGTGCAGGCCGCCAGCCGGGGTGGCCGACCGGCGTCGCGCGGCGGACACGGATGGGGCGGACCCTCGCTGTCAGCGCCGTCGCAGCCGTGGGCCCCCAGGCGTCCTTCGCGGAAGTGCCAGAACGGTCGTTGGAGAACTCCGGATCTCCGCTCGCGCATCGGGTGAGCGCTTCCGGTGTCCCTCGGCGAGACGAACCGGGCAGAGGTCTCCTCGCCGGCCGTCGCGCCATGACAAACCATCCGTAATGCTTGACGAAGGGGGCACCACGCATGTGGGTTCTCGGTATCAACTGGAAGTTGCACGACAGCTCGGCCGCACTGATCGACGGAGACGGCCGGATCGTGGCGCTGGCCGAGGAAGAGCGGTTCATCCGGCTCAAGCACGCGCCGGGACGATTCCCCGTCAACGCCGCCCGGTACTGCCTGGCGACCGCCGGCCTCACCTGGCGTGACCTCGACGCAGTGGCCATGGGCTGGGACATGCGGCGCTTCCGCACCTGGGAGGACGCCGAGCGAGCCGACATGTACGCCGAACTGTTCGGCGCCGAAGCCGCAGGGGAGGACGGTCCGGAATTCGTCTTCGTTGAGCACCACCTGGCTCACGCCCTGTCGTCCTTCTACGCCTCGGGCTTCGAGCGGGCCGGCGTCCTGGTCGTCGACGGAAGCGGCGAGCTCGAGTCCGCCTCCATCTACGCGGGCGACCGGAGTTCGGGTCTCACCCTCAAACGGCAGTGGGCGCGCGGCTATTCGATCGGCCTGATGTACGAGGCCGCTTCCGACCTGCTGGGCTTCGGAAGATTCGGCGCGGGCAAGACCATGGGCCTGGCCCCGTACGGCGTCGGCGGCGACAGCACGCTCATCCCCATGGGCGACCTGATCGGCGACGGCACCTGGCAGAGCAAGCCGCCCCTGGACGTTCCCGCCGATGTGGACTCCGATGTCCTGGTCAAGGAGTGGAAGAATTACTTCTCCGACCATTTTGGCGCGGTGACCGCCACGACGGAGCACCTGGACAAGGACCCGGTGGCCGTGCGCATCGCCGCCAGCGCGCAGCGCACCGTGGAGGAGGCCTACCGGGCCTTCCACGCCGAGACGGTCTATCAAGCCGGCACCCAGGAGATCTGCCTGGCCGGCGGCGTGGCACTCAACTGCGTGGCCAACGGCAAGCTCCCCGAACCAGTGTACGTGCCCCCCTTCCCTCACGACGCGGGCGTCTCGGTCGGCGCCGCATGGTCGATCTGCCCGCCCAAGCACAAGGGGGTGCTGGAGTCGCCGTATCTCGGCACCGATCTGTCCGTCGCCGGTCAGCAGTTGGACGATCTTCGCCGTGCGGGCTTCGTCGTCACCGAGTTCTCCCCTGATGCCGTCATCGAGTTGCTCCTCGAGGGCGCCATCGGTTCGGTGGCCCAGGGCCGGGCGGAGATCGGGCCGCGGGCTCTGGGACACCGGTCGATCGTGGCCATCCCCCATCCGGCCGACGTCCGCAACCGCATCAACACGCTCAAGAACCGTGAGCAGTGGCGCCCGCTGGCCCCCGTTACGCTGGCGGACTACGCCCCGGCGCTGTGGCCTGGCCAGGGACTGCGCGAGCGCTACATGGTGGGCAGCGCGGTCGTCTCCAGCCACGCCCGCAAGGTCATGCCGGCGGCGACACACCCGGTCGACGGAACCACACGCCCGCAGGTGATCGTGCCGGGGCAGGCACCGGTCGTCGAAAGCCTGCTGCACGGGCTGCGAACGGCCGGAGTGCCACCGGTGCTGGTCAACACCTCGTTCAACGGCCGCGACGAGCCCGTCGTCGACTCTTCCGCGGACGCGGTACGCACCTTCCTCGGCATCGGGCTGGACTTCATGGTCCTCGGCGACCACCTCCTCCGGCCCGGGGCGTAGGGACCGATGTTCATACGTGCCAAGGCCGGTGCGCCGCAGCGGAAGACACGTGCGGGCGAATTTCAGTAGTCGTCGCAACACGTGATCACTGCTGTGTGGTGGCGAGCAGCTTAGGCAGGCGCTCGGCTGGGGTTTCCCAGCTGAGCGACTTGCATGGGCGGCTGTTCAGGTCGGTGGGCACTGTCACGTTGGCTGTCCGGGTGGGGTGATCTTCGGCGCTGTCACGTTGACTGACTGGGTGGGATGATCTTCTGGTTGGTCGTGGTGGAGGGGGATCGTCCGTGGAGAGCGCGTCGCCGTCGTATAGGGGGCACCGTTACCCGGTCGAGGTCATATCCCACTGCGTGTGGCTGTACCACCGATTCCCGCTCAGCTTCCGCGAGGTCGAGGAGCTGCTGCTCCAGCGCGGCGTGATCGTCTCCTACGAGACCATCCGCCGCTGGTGCGCCAAGTTCGGCCAGGCCTACGCGAACGGACTGCGCCGCCGTCGGCCACGGCCCGGCGACAAGTGGCACCTGGACGAGGTCTT
>NZ_JBEYFS010000252.1:0-16596 GCF_040634475.1 Streptomyces sp. NPDC007095 | reverse complement strand
ATCACCAGGACACGGCCGCCATGCAGGGCAAGCGAGGCGGCAAGGTTGACCGTGGTCGTGGCCCAGGTAGGGACGGGTAGGGGCGGCGGGGGGAGAACAATCGGCGGCACGCCCACCACGACGGGTCGCCCTTCACCTTCTTGTCATGCTCTTGATTAACTCCGTTCAGCGAGCGGGCCACTGCGGCGTGTGAGCCTCCCGGTGTCCAAGGGGCCACCGACGCAGGGGAGTTCACCGATGACCGGAACCGTCTCGCGCGATCGACGCCGCTTTCTCACCGCCGGTGCCGCGGCCCTGGGTGCCGCCGCGGCCGGCCGGTTGTGGCTGCCCGGCACCGCCCGTGCCGCCGAACCCCCGCTGCCCGACGGGGTGTTCACCCTCGGCATCGCCTCCGGCGACCCGCTGCCTGACGCCGTGGTGCTGTGGACCAGGCTCGCCCCCGACCCGCTGAACGGCGGCGGCATGCCCGACCGCGCGGTACCGGTGGAGTGGGAGATCGCCGAGGACGCCCGTTTCAGAAGGCCGGTGCGGCGGGGCGTCGCACAGGCGCTGCCCGAGTACGGCCACAGCGTCCACGTCGACGTCCGCGGACTGCGCCCCGACCGCGCGTACTGGTACCGCTTCCGCGCCGACGGTCAGCTCTCGCCGACCGGCCGCACCCGCACCGCCCCGCACCCCCACAGCTCCGGTGGTTCGCTGCGCGTCGCGCTCGCCTCCTGCCAGAACTGGCAGAACGGCTACTTCACCCCGTACGCCGACATGCTCGCCCAGGACCCCGACTTCGTGCTCTTCGTCGGCGACTACATCTACGAGTCCGCGCCGTCGGCGACGGCCGTCCGCCGGCACGAGGGTGGCGGGGAGCCGTACACCCTCGTCCAGTACCGCAACCGCTACGCGCAGTACCGCACCGATCCGCACCTCATGGCGATGCACGCCGCCGCGCCCTGGGTGGTCACCTTCGACGACCACGAGGTCGACAACGACTTCGCCGGGGAGATCCCGCAGGACCCGGCCAAGCAGTCGCACGACGCGTTCGTGGCCCGGCTGACCGCCGCCTACCAGGCGTACTACGAGCACATGCCGGTCCGGGCGACCGCGGTGCCGAACGGCCCGCACATCCGGATGCACCGACGGCTCGACTTCGGCCGGCTGGTCCGGCTGAACGTCCTGGACACCCGGCAGTTCCGCAGTGACCAGGCGACCACCCGGGCGGGCGCCGAGGACCCCTCGATGACCATGCTCGGCGCCGAGCAGAGGGCCTGGCTGCTGCGCGGGCTGCACCACTCACCGACGCGCTGGAACCTGATCGCCTCGCAGATCATGATGGCCGAGACCGATCTGCAGATCGGCCCCGGCAAGCTCTGGTTCTACGACGCCTGGGACGGATACCAGGCCGAACGCAACGCGCTCATGGGGGAGTTGGCCACCGTGCGCAACCCCGTCGTGCTGACCGGGGACCGTCACCTCACCATGATCAGCGACCTCAAGAAGGACTTCGCCGACCCGGAGTCCGACGTCGTCGGCGCCGAGTTCGTCGGGACCTCCATCTCCAGCGGCGGCGACCAGGACCAGGTGGCCTTCCACAACGAGTGGGACCCGCGGATGCCGGACAACCCGCACTGGAAGTTCATCGACGCCCACCGCGGCTACCACCTCTTCGACATCCGGCGTGAGGGCATCGACGCCACCGTCCGCGCCCCGGAGACCGTGCTGCGGCCGGACGCCGCGTCCAGCACGCTGGCCCGGCTGCGGGTCGAGGCGGGGAATCCGGGCGTACGTCTGGTCTGAGCGGCGTTGTTCTGGGACTCACAGGACTCACAGGACTCACGGGGCTCACAGAACTCTGGGGCTCACAGAACTCTGGGACTCACAGGACTCATGAGACTCACAGAACTCGTGGGAACCCTGGGACTCATGTGAGTCCCAGGACATTCTCAGGTAAGGCTCAGGTAAGAGATTTAACCTCCCTTGACCATGGAGACCGACTGTACGCATCACGACTCGGCGTCCCCTGAGGCGGAGACCGGCGAAACCGCCCCGAAGAGCGCCCCCACGCCGCTGCCCCCCGGCACCCGGCTGCTGCACATCGGCCCGCACAAGACCGGGACCACGTCGATCCAGGGCGCCCTGTTCGCCGCGAAGGACGCGATGGCCGGGCGCGGCGTCGACTTTCCGGCCCACAGCAGGCACCCGATGGAAGCCGCCCTCGCGGTCTGCGCCCGGCCCGGGATGATGGGCGACGCCAAGCCCACCGAGGGGCACTGGAAGCGGCTCGTCGACGCGGTGCACGCCACCGGCAGGCGCACCTCGGTGGTCAGCAGCGAGTTCTTCGCCGACGCGCCCGACGACGAGGCCATCGCCCGGATCGTCGACGACCTCGGCCGGGGCCAGGGCCGGGGCCAGGGCCGAGTCCATGTCCTGGTCACCCTGCGACCGCTGTGGAAGATCATGCCCTCGCAGTGGCAGCAGTACGTGCAGAACGGTCTGCGCATGGGCTACGAGGACTGGCTCGAACACATGCTGCGCAAGGCCCCGTACGAGAAGCCCAATCCGAGCTTCTGGCGCCGCCACCGCCACGACCGGCTCGTCGAGCGCTGGGTACGGGTCGTCGGCGCCGAGAACGTCACCGTCGTGGTGGTAGACGACCGCGACCGCGACGGTCTGATGCGCACCTTCGAATCCCTCCTCGGTCTGCCCGACGGTCTCCTGGTGCCGGTGCCGGTGCCGGACACGGTCAATCGCTCGCTCACACTCGCCGAGACCGAAATGCTGCGGAAACTCAATATGGAGTTCCGCGGCAATGGACTGCCCGACGAGGTGTATTCCAAGATGGTGCGGGGCGGCGCCGTCATGCATATGAAGAACGCCTGTCGCCCGGCCCCGGACGACGCGCGGATCACCACGCCGCGCTGGGCACTGGAGGCGGCCGCCGGTATCGGCGCGGAGACGGCCGAGCGGATCGCCGCCATGGGTGTACGGGTGCTCGGTGACCCGGCGTCGCTGTCCGTCGTACCCAGCGTCGCGAGCGCCGAGGAGACGGGGCCGCCGCGGATCGATCCCGAGGTGGCGGCCCACGCGCTGTACGGGGCGCTCGCCGTGGCTGCCGCGGCTCCCGCGCATCCCGCCGTCCCCGCGCGCTCGGTTCACCAGACCTCGTCCAAGGAACTCGTGCGGGTTCTCGGGCACCGGGTCCTCAAGCGTCTGAAGCGGGAGTGAAGAGCGCACGTAAAACGTGTGCAGTTACTCACAGCAAATCCGGACAATACGGTTCTGGATCTCGGGAGTCACCTGCATGCAAGGTGAATAGCCGGTTGCGCGCGCATAAGCAGCAGAGGGCGCTCACCTTGCATGGCAGTAACGGAAAGTGGGAGCATTCCGAAGTTCCCTGTCGCCCCAAGGTAGGTCACCTGTGTCTGAGCACTTTGCCAAGCCCCGTACCACCGCAGTGATCCTGGCCGGCGGCACCGGTCAGCGCGTGGGTCTGTCGATTCCGAAGCAGCTGCTGAAGATCGCAGGCAAGGCGGTCATCGAGCACACGCTGACCACCTTCGAACAGGCCGAGTCGATCGACGACATCATCGTGCTGATGGCTCCCGGCTATGTGCCGGACGTCGAGAAGATCGTCGCGAAGGCGGGGCTGAAGAAGGTCACCAAGGTGATCGAGGGCGGCTCGACGCGGAACGAGACCACCGAGCGCGCGATCGCCGCGCTCGGCGAGGGTCTGGCCGAGGGCGAGGACGCCAACGTCCTCTTCCACGACGCCGTGCGCCCGCTGCTGTCCGAGCGCGTCATAGACGACTGCGTCACGGCCCTGGAGCGTTACCAGGCCGTCGACGTCGCCATCCCCTCCGCGGACACGATCATCGTGACCCGCACCCACGGCGAGGACGGCGAGTTCATCACCGAGATCCCGGACCGCTCCCGGCTGCGCCGCGGCCAGACGCCCCAGGCGTTCAAGCTGTCCACGATCCGCCGCGCCTACGAGGTCGCGGCAGGTGACCCCAACTTCCAGGCCACCGACGACTGCTCGGTGGTCCTCAAGTACCTGCCGGACGTGCCGATCCACGTCGTCGCGGGCGACGAGTACAACATGAAGGTCACCCAGCCCGTCGACGTCTTCATCGCCGACAAGCTCTTCCAGCTGGCCTCCACCGCCGCCCCCGAGCAGGCCGACGAGGCCGCCTACCGCGAGCTGCTCAGCGGCAAGACCGTGGTGGTCTTCGGCGGTTCGTACGGCATCGGCAAGGACATAGCCGAACTCGCCGAGGGCTACGGCGCGACGACCTACGCGCTCGGCCGCTCGACCACCGGCACCCACGTCGAGAACCCGGAGGAGGTCGACGACGCGCTGTCCACGGCGTACGCCGAGACCGGGCGCATCGACTACGTCATCAACACCGCCGGGGTGCTGCGCATAGGCAAGCTCGCGGAGACGGACAACGCGACGATCGAGGAAGCGCTGAAGGTCAACTACCTGGCCCCGGTGCAGATCGCCCGCTCCGCGTACAAGTACCTCGCCGAGACCAACGGCCAGCTGCTGCTCTACACCTCCAGCAGCTACACCCGCGGCCGCGCCGAGTACAGCCTCTACTCCTCCACCAAGGCCGCCATGGTGAACCTCACCCAGGCGCTGTCCGACGAGTGGGCCGGCGACGGCATCCGCGTCAACTGCATCAACCCCGAGCGCACCGCGACCCCGATGCGCACCAAGGCCTTCGGCCAGGAGCCCGCGGGCTCGCTGCTTTCCTCCGAGGCGGTCGCGCGCACCTCGCTCGACGTCCTCCTGTCCGAAATGACCGGTCACGTCATCGACGTACGCCAGCAGGACCCGACCGCCGGCGCCGGACGAGCCTCCGGATTCGAAGCGGCGCTGGCCAGCGTGCTGGACCGTCAGGACGGCGTGGCATAATTAACACCCATTAGTTTTCTTGTAATTCAGGCCTCTGAGTCTGCGCGTTTGCCGCGTATTCACAGAGGCCTGAGTCCGTAAAATTCCCGGATTGTCCGCGATCGCCCGCAAGGCCCTTTTCGTTAATCAAGCAGTAACAAAACCGGCACACACCCCTCAAGAGCAGGTTTATCCGTGATATCCACCGCTATACGCGTTGCCCGGGTGGGCAGTGCGGCCGAGTTGGCCGCGGCGGCCCTCATGATGCTGGGCTTCCCCTGCCTGATGCTGGCCGCGCTTCTCCCGAGCGTCGGTGCCTTCGCCGCCGCGGCCGCTGTGACGTACCTGGCGGACCACTATCTGCACCGGCGCGGCAGCTATCTGATCAACCGCCTCAGCAAGGTGCGCGCCGGTCTGTCCATCAGGTTCCTGATCCGACAGCTGCTGCTGGTCCTGCTGCTCGCGCGCCTGGACCTGTCCGACAGCATGGTCTTCTACGCGGCGATCGCGTGTTTCCTCGCCTTCTACGGCTTCCAGGCCCCGCACAGCGCGCTGATCGCCATGATCCGGCTGCGCCGCAAGATGCCGGTCGCCACCCGCAACGTCGACCTGGCCTCGCGCATCCGCATCCCGGACGCACCGCCGCGCACCCTGCTCGACCGGGCCGCCGAGAAGATGCTCCACCTCGACCTGCTGGCCGTCGTCGGCGTCCTCGTCACCGGGGCCACCGACACCAATGTGTACGGCTTCGTGGGCATCGCGGCCACGCTGGTGCTGGCGTTCGTCTACGTCGTCGCGCTCGTCCCGTACATCCGCGGCAAGAAGACCCCGCCGAACGCGGACACGGTCCTGGCGGCGGTGGACGGCTGGCTGGGCGAGTACCGCCCGGAGACGGTGCTGTACTTCTCGGGCTCCAAGGACTCGGCGTACCAGGTCAACATGTGGCTGGAGACGATGGAGCAGCTGGACACCCGGCCGCTGATCATCCTGCGCGAGCGCGCCATCCTGGAGCGCATGGCGCCCACCACGGTGCCGGTCATCTGCGTGCCCGGAGGGGTGCACCTGATGAACATGGACCTGTCCACGGTGCGCGTCGCGCTGTACGCGGCGAACGTCGGCAAGAACATCCACATGCTGCGCGTGCCGACCATGAAGCACGTCTTCATCGGCCATGGCGACAGCGACAAGCTGGCCAGCGTCAACCCGTTCAGCAAGGCGTACGACGAGGTGTGGACCGCCGGCCGCGCGGGCCGCGACCGATACGCCATCGCCGACGTCGGAGTCCGCGACGACGACATAGCGGAGGTCGGCCGCCCGCAGCTCGCCCCGATCCAGACCTGGCAGGGCGTGCCCGAGGGACGTATCCCCACGATCCTGTACGCCCCCACCTGGGAGGGCTGGGACGACAACCCGGGCAACACCTCGATCCTGCTGGCGGGCGCCAACATCGTGCGCGCGCTGCTGAAGGCCGAGCAGCCGGTCCGCGTCCTCTACAAGCCGCACCCGTTCACCGGCACCCGCAGCCCGCAGGCCAAGACCGCGCACGAGAAGATCGTCGCGCTGGTCGAGAAGGCGGCCGCCGAGCGCGCCGCCGACCCGCGCTTCACCGTCGACGCGACGGCCCAGTCCGCGGCCAAGGCGGAGCTGGCCCGCATCGAGGCCCGCATCGAGAAGCTGACCGGTGTCACCGAGAGCGGTGACGAGGCCGAGGCCACCCGCGACGGCCTGGTCGACACGGCCGCGCACGCCGAGGTCGCCCTGCTGCGCGCCGAGTGGAACGACGCCTACTGGCGCTCCTTCGGCAGCTGGGAGCACCGGGTCATCACGGGTGCCGAGCCGCGGCTGTACGACTGCTTCAACGTCTCCGACGCGATGGTCTCCGACATCTCGTCCGTGGTCTCCGACTTCATCGCGAGCGGCAAGCCGTACGCGGTCACGGATTCCGCGGAGCTGGGCGTCGAGGAGTTCAAGCGACAGAACACCGCGGTGCGTGCCGCCGTGATCCTGTCGAACTCGGCGAGTGAGCTGGGCGAGCTGCTCGCCGAGGTCACCGACCCGTCCGCGGACGCGCTCGCCGCCGACCGCCGGGAGCTGAAGGAGTACCTGCTCGGCCCCGACGAGCCGGCGTCGATCGACCAGTTCAACACCGCGGTGCGCGACCTCGCGAAGAAGTCCCGGGCGCGCAACCTCGGTCAGGAGACCGGTGCGTCGGCCGCCGCCGTGGAGCTGGCGAACGGAGTTCCCGGGCAGCGGAAGGCCTCGGCGGACGAGACGGGCGGCGCGGCCGTCAAGGGCTGATCCACCTCTCCGAGCAGTCACCTCTCCGAGCAGTCAGCGAAAGGGTCCGGCCCCGAGGAGCATCCTCGGGCCCGGACCCTTTCCCGTTCCCCATAAACCTGTGAACCGCATCACATTTGGGGTCCGGCGAGGCAACCTCTTCGTGCTTTCAACCGTCTTTGAGGTAGCCCTTGAGCTGATACGGGGGAAATGTTCGGATGACAATGGAGAAACGTGACCGTGACGCAGCCTGATGTGAGCGTGATCATCGGGGCGTACGAGGCCATGCCCTACCTGGTCAAGTGCCTGGAGTCGGTCGAGGCCCAGACACTCGACCCCGCTCGTATCGAGGTCATCGCCGTCGACGACGGGTCGAAGGACGGCACCGGCGAGTACCTCGAGGAGTTCGCGGAGCGTGCGGCCATGGCCGTCACGGTGATCCGGCAGGCCAACTCCGGCGGCCCCAGCGGACCGCGCAACGTCGGCCTCGACAAGGCCCGCGGCCGGTACGTCTTCTTCCTCGACGCCGACGACTACTTCGGCCCCGAGGCCCTGGAGCGCATGGTCGCCATGGCCGACGAGCACGGCACGGACGTCGTGCTCGGCAAGGTCATCGGCGTCAACCGCAACGCCCCCAAGTCGATGTGGGGCAAGAACCAGCCCCGCACGGACGTCTTCTCCTCGCAGATCAAGTTCACGCTCAGCGCGCAGAAGCTCTTCCGGCGCGAGCTGCTCACCCGGCACGACATGCACTTCGACGAGTCGCTGAAGACCGGCGAGGACGCCCTCTTCACCATGGAGGCCTACCTCCGCGCCGACGGCGTCTCCGTGGTCGCCGACTACGACTGCTACTACCTCGTCGGCCGCGACGACGGAAAGCACGTCACCAAGAGCGGCAGCTACACCCTGCGCTTCGACTCCGCCCGCGCCCTGATGGGCCTGATCGCCGAGCACGTGCCCGCGGGCAAGCGCCGCGACGGCCTGATGGTCCGCCCCTTCCTCGTCACGCTGCTGCCGCAGTTCGGCCCCGTCTTCCTCAGAGACGACGAGGAGGTCAGACAGAACAAGCTCGTGCTGGCCAAGCCGCTGATCGACGCGTACTGGACCGAGGGGGTCGCGAACCGCCTCAAGGTCAACGAGCGGCTCCGGGTGAACCTCGCCGGTCAGGGCCGGGGCGACCTGCTGGTGGACGTCCTGGACTTCATCAAGAAGAAGAAGGCGCCCACCCTCCACGTGGACCCGCGCAGCCGCAAGGCCTACCTGGCCTACCCGCACTTCCGGGACAAGTCGGCGCCGCTCCCGGACAGCTGGTTCATCCCGACCTCCCGCGAGACGGTCACCATCGAGAGCTTCAAGTTCGCCCCCGCCGCCCACTTCCCGGGCATGCGCACCGCCCGCAAGATGGCGCGCAAGGTCCTCGGACCGCGCCGCGCGGGCTGACGAAGACGCCCGTTCCGCGGCCCGGAGGGCTATGGAACGGGCGTTCGGTGAACCGCCTGGCCATCAAGGGCCGCCTATGAGGGCTTGCTCAAGGCCCGTGAGGGCTTGCTCAAGGCCGGTGGGGTCTGGTCAAGGCCGGTGGGGTGTGGCCAAGGTCAGCAAGGGCTACTGGCGACCCGACTGCAGAGCCTTCCGCAGCGGGCGCCCCACCGCTCGCCGGGCCATGCGATAGACGGAGCGCTGCGGCGCAGTCGCCGCGGCCGCCGGCTTCACGGCGGTCTTGCGGGCCTTGTCGAGTTCGCGCTTGAGCTTCGCGTTGTCCGTGGACAGTTCGCCGATACGGGTCTGGAGCCAGCCGAACCTGCTGGTCAGCGAGGCGACGTCGGCGTCGTTCCAGGGGCGGACGCCGGCCGGGAAGGAGAGCGAGCGCAGCCGCTTCTCATGGGCCGCGCCCCCGTCGCCGTGCGTGAACGTGTTCTCCAGGCCGTTGCGCTCAAGGAAGCCCATGAAGCGGTCGAAGCGCTCCTGGTGGCCGCCCGTGAGCGCGCCGAAGTCCGCCTCCGCGTACAGCTCGGCCGGGTCGAGGTCCTCCGGCAGCGCGTTGATCCTGCGGTGCGGGATGCCGAAGTAGCGGCACAGCTCCAGGGTGCGCGAGTCGCCGCAGAGCACGGTCGCGGGCGTACCGGCCAGCAGCGCCGCGATATTGCCGTGGATGCGGGAGCCGAACGAGAAGTCGAAGTCCCGCAGGTCGTCGATCCAGGTCACGGGGTCGACGTACACACGGACCTTGTCCTCGCGGTACATCGGGTGATCCGGGTGCGTGGGCATCGCGGTGACGGAACCGTTCGGATCCGACAGGTCGCGCCAGTGCAGCTGGCGGGCGTCGCTGAGGTTCTGTCCGACGAACCGCAGGTGGGGATAGCGGGCGTGCGCCCGGCGGATGACCCGGTCCAGGCCCTGCGACTTCACCGCGCTGTGCGAGCCGTTGATCGCGACCCGGGACTCGGGACCGAGCGCGGGCGCGTTCTTGCGTACGTCGAGCTCCCTGCCGTACATGAACATCGACGGGCAGCCGATGACCTCGACGTCACGGAAGCCCATGTCCTTCAGGTACCGCTCGGTGAACTCGCCGCGCACCCCGATGGACGCGCTGCGCTCGAGCACCGCGGTGACGAACTCCCGGACGGCCGGTTCCATGGGCTTCAGCCTGGCCGGGTTGTAGTCCAGACCGGTCTGCGCGCCGATGCCCGGTACGACCACCGGGATCTTCAGCTTGCTGATGAGCTGCGTCAGCCGCCTGAGCTGGGGCTCGAACGAGGGCCGGAACGCGTTGGCCAGCGGAACGACGAAGGCGTCGTACTCCTCGTTGATGCGGCCCGCGGCGGCGACGTTGGTACGGATGCCGTTCGACACGACCTCGGCGCGAGGTGTCTCGAGGATCTTGTGCGCGGCGTCGCTGAAGATCAGGTTTCCCGCGTTGGTGGCGATGACGTCCTGATGGAGAGCCTGCTCCACAGGGACGACGTCGTACGGGCTCTTCCCTGATCTCAGGAGTATGCGCTTCACCGGATGAACATTAGATGCCACGTTGGTCAACTTATCTTTGCGTCATCTTTAAGTTCTATGAGGAACCCGCACAACCTTTTTTGCATACGCGGGACGTGATCGAGCGGCTACGCCGCGGTGATCATGGGGGCGGGGTGCCGTCCGCAGGCTGGACCGGCGGGCGCCACCCCCGCCCCTTCGCGTAGATTGCCGGGCGGGACCGACGCGAGGGGACACACCGCAGGTGGCAGGGCAGGTGACTGGGCACATGGCAGGCCAGGTGGCAAGGGCGAGGCAGGCCGTGGCCGGGGCACACAGGATCGTCGTCAAGGTGGGTTCCTCGTCGCTGACCACGGCCGCGGGCGGACTCGACGCGGACCGTGTCGACGCGCTCGTCGACGTCCTCTCCAAGCACCGCAGCGGCGGCGAGAAGGAGATCGTCCTCGTCTCGTCCGGTGCCATCGCGGCCGGCCTCGCCCCGCTCGGGCTGCGCCGCCGCCCCAAGGACCTGGCCCGGCAGCAGGCCGCCGCCAGCGTGGGCCAGGGCCTCCTGGTCGCCCGCTACACCGCCTCCTGCGCCCGCCACGGCATCCGTGTCGGCCAGGTGCTCCTCACCTCCGACGACACCAGCCGGCGTGCCCACCACCGCAACGCCGCCCGCACCCTCGACAAGCTCCTCGCGATGGGCGCCCTGCCGGTCGTCAACGAGAACGACACCGTCGCCACGGACGAGATCCGCTTCGGCGACAACGACCGGCTCGCCGCGCTCGTCGCCCACCTCGTACGGGCCGACCTGCTGGTCCTGCTCTCCGACGTGGACGGCGTGTACGACGGCGACCCCAGCAAGCCGGGCACCTCGCGGATAGCGGAGGTCCGCGAGCCGCGGGACCTCGCGCACGTCGACATCGGCAGCGCGGGCAAGGCGGGCGTCGGCACCGGCGGCATGGTCACCAAGGTCGAGGCGGCCCGGATCGCGGCGGCCGCGGGCATCCCCGTGGTGCTCACCTCCGCCGTACACGCCGCCGAGGCCCTCGCGGGCGGGGACACAGGCACGTACTTCCACCCCACCGGCAAGCGCTCCGCCGACCGGCTGCTGTGGCTGCAGCACGCCTCGACCCCGCAGGGCGCGCTCGTCCTGGACGACGGGGCCGTGCGCGCCGTCGTCGACCGGCGCACCTCGCTGCTGCCGGCGGGTATCGCGGCAGTCGAGGGCGACTTCACCGCGGGCGACCCCGTCGAGCTGCGTGACGGCGCGGGGCGGGCGGTCGCACGGGGCCTGGTGAACTTCGACGCCAAGGAGATCCCCCAGCTCATCGGGCGCTCGACCCGCGAGCTGGCCCGCGAGCTGGGCCCGGAGTACGAGCGCGAGGTCGTACACAGGGACGACCTCGTGCTCCTGCATCCGTAAGACGCCCGTTCCGCACGACCTCCGAAACAGCTGTCCAGTACACCCGTAAAAGGCCGATTCCGAGGCCCCCGCCGGGGGACGTTGTGTAAAAGCGCCACACGGCGGCTCCCCACCTGCTCAACTTTGTTGCGGGGAGACCCCGATGCAGCCCGATGCAGTACGACCGACCATTGCGGACCATTGCGGACCATTGCGAACCATTGCGAAAAGGAGGCCGTCGTGAGACGAGTGCGCCCTGGGGCGGCGGCGTCCCGCGGCGGTGCCGCCTCCCGGGCGGGTGGTCCGGCTTCCCGCGCGGCGGGCGAGGAGCGGGCCCTGACGAGTGTCGCGGCCGGTGACACCTACCAGGGCGAGAAGCCGGCCGGCCAGCCCCGGCTGTGGCACGTCACGCTGAGCGTCTCAGGCGGCGAGGCCCCGCTGAAGGAGGTCAGGCGCGCCCTCGAACAGCTGGCCCACGACCACCCGTTTCTGCTGACCAGCCGCTACGCCAACGACCATGCGGAGATCCGCTACTGGGAAGAGGCCCGCGACCTGCACGACGCGGCGGCCGTCGCCCTGCGCCTGTGGGGTGAGCACCGCCAGACCGCCAAGCTCCCGCCCTGGGAGATCGTCGGCCTGGAGGTCATCGACCGCGAGACGTACCACCAGCGGATCTCGGAGGGGTATGGGCCACTTCCGGCCACTCCGGTCGGAGTCCATCCCTTTTGACCCTGTCTCGGGGTGTGGGACAGCCGCTGGACGGCTCCGTCCGGCGCACTACCCTTCCGATATGACCACGCTCTCGCCGTACGACTCGATGTCCCCGGTCACCCAGGCCGCCTACCGCGCCAAGGCTGCCGCCGCCGATCTCGCACCCCTGCCGCGGGCCGAGAAGGACGACGCGCTGCTCGCGATCGCAGACGCGCTGGAGGTCCGTACGAGCGAGATCGTCGCGGCCAACGCCAAGGACATCGCGCGCGCCCGCGAGGCCGGCACCAGCGAGACCGTCATCGACCGGCTCACGCTCACGCCCGAGCGCGTGCGTGCCATCGCCTCGGACGTGCGGGACGTCGTCTCGCTGCCCGACCCGGTCGGCGAGGTCGTGCGCGGCTCGACCCTTCCGAACGGCATCGACCTGCGCCAGGTCCGCGTCCCGCTCGGCGTCGTCGGGATCATCTACGAGGCCCGCCCGAACGTCACCGTCGACGCGGCCGCCCTCTGCCTGAAGTCCGGCAACGCCGTCCTGCTGCGCGGTTCCTCCTCGGCCTTCGAGTCGAACACCGCCCTCGTCCGCGTCCTGCGCGACGCCGTGGGCGGCGCCGGGCTCCCCGCCGACGCCATCCAGCTGGTGCCCGGCGAGAGCCGCGAGTCCGTGCGCGAGCTGATGCGCGCCCGCGGCCTGGTCGATGTCCTCATCCCGCGCGGTGGCGCCTCGCTGATCCGCACGGTCGTCCAGGAGTCCACCGTCCCCGTCATCGAGACCGGCACGGGCAACTGCCATGTGTACGTCGACGCGAACGCCGACCTCGACATGGCGATCGACATCCTGATCAACTCCAAGGCGCAGCGGCCCAGCGTCTGCAACTCCGCCGAGACGCTCCTCGTGCACCAGGACATCGCCCCCGAGTTCCTGCCGCGCGCCCTGGACGCCCTCGCGGACGCCGGGGTCACCGTGCACGCCGACGAGCGCGTCCTCGCCTACGCCAAGGACTCCAAGGCCACCGTCGTCGAGGCCACGCCCGAGGACTGGGAGACCGAATACCTCTCGTACGACATCGCCGCCGCCGTCGTCGACTCGCTCGACCGGGCCGTCGAACACATCCGCCTGTGGACCTCCGGCCACACCGAGGCCATCGTCACCACCTCGCAGCAGGCCGCTCGCCGCTTCACCCAACTGGTGGACTCCACCACGGTCGCCGTGAACGCCTCGACCCGCTTCACCGACGGCGGCCAGTTCGGCTTCGGCGCCGAGATCGGCATCTCCACGCAGAAGCTGCACGCGCGGGGGCCGATGGGGCTGCCGGAGCTGACGAGCACCAAGTACATCGTCACGGGTGACGGACACATCCGGCGCTGAGTCCGCGCTCCGCGTGAGCCGCGTCTCGTCAGGCGGATGAATTTCCATACCGTCTGCCCAAAATGACCCCCCAGGTCTACTCTGGATCCGTGCCGGAGGACGTGGGGGGCACGCCGTTCCCTGACGGCTGGGAGCCCGACGACGACCGCGACCGCGGGGGTGCGGACGAAGAGTTCGCCGCCGTGGTCTTCGACGAGGACTTCGTACGTGCGGCGGTGATCCATGAGCCGACCGCCGTCGAACGCCTCCTAGCAGCCGCGCAGGCCCGCGCGGAGGCCTCAGAGGCCGAGGCGCGCCGGGCGCACTCCCGGGGTGCCCGCGGCGACGACGAGCGCTACGAGGACGGGTTCGGGCCGGACGGCCCTGGCGATTACGGCCATGACCCGGACCTGGACGACCTCGACGACACCGAGATCCTCGAAGGCCGCTACGGAGCGCCGGGCTCGTACGGCAGATATGGCAGGGCCTACGGGAAGCAGGCCCGCTGGCACCGCCCCGTCGCCTGGGTGCTCGCCCTGGTGATGGGCGTCGGCATGGTCGCCCTGGCCTTCACAGCGGTCTACCGGGGGGCCTCCTCGGGCCGCCAGGACCAAGTTCCGTCACCCGCGTCCACGGGCCTCGAACAAGGCCAGGACAAGGTCACCGGCACCGGCCCCTCCGCTTCGGCCGACTACTCCCACCCGGCCGTGTCGGCGTTCCCCCGAACGCCCTGACAGCCAAGGCGCCCGCGCCGCCCCTGAGGCCATTCGAACACCCTGGCGATCCCGGCGATGCCTGGCGATCCTGGTGAGAACCTGTCAGAAGTTGTCGTGTACCACGGCGTTTACCTGAGCCCCCGGAGACCTACCCTGAAGGTATGGGCGGGCCTGGAGACCCACCTGAGGGGACACCCGAGGGCGCTCCCGCTGGTGGAGAGGACGAATACCGATCCGTCGTCTTCGACGAGTCGTTCGTCCGTGCTGCCCGCCTCCAGGAGTTCTCCGCGCAGGAGCGGATGGCCGACCACGCCCCGGCCGTACGCCGCCGCCCCACCCTCCAGCGCGGTCTGCCACGGCAGGCGCTGATACTGGTCCTGCTGATCGCCGTCGCCTTCGGCACCGCGATCTACATGGGCGTGCGGCACCCGTACCAGACCCCGGCCGCCCAGTCCCCCGAACCGCTGCGGATGACCGTCATACCCCTCGCGCCCCAGACCGCCGTGCCGGGGGCCGCGAGCGCCGAGGAGCTGTACGCGCACAGCCCGGCCGCCCAGTTCGCCGTCGGTGCCGACGGCATCGCGCTGCCCGCCTACCGGCGCACCGCGCACTTCTCCGACAGCCAGGTCGTGGCCGCCCTGACCACTGCCAAGGACTACCTCGTGAAGTCCTCGCTCGACCCGGAGGTGCTCAGGGGCGTCACCAACCGGCCCGTGCGGATCCTGCTCGCCCCACAGCAGCTCGACCAGTTCGACCAGAGCTTCGACCACCCGGCCGCCGACGGCCGGCACGCGCCCACCGGCTGGCTGGTCCGCTTCGACCCCACCCGCGCCCAGCTCGCCGACTCCAGGATCAGGGTGCAGGGCACCCTTCAGGCCGCCGAGTTCGACTCCAGCACCCTTGAGGTCGTCGCCGACCACACCTTCGTGTACGCCCTGAAGCCGGCCGGCTCGGACCCCAAGGCGAAGGCCTCGCTGTTCACCGTCCGGCGCGAGCTGCAGTTCCGCTTCGACCGCGACGACCTGCGCATGCACCAGGCCGAGCTGGTCGTCTCCTACGTCCAGGCCGGGCCGCTCGCCTGCTCCGAGGACTCGGTGACCCATCTGCACCCGCTGCTCGCCGGCCAGACGGCGAAGGCGGGCGGCCCGGCAGGCACCGACCCGTATGCGACGGGCAGCGCGACGGCACTGTGCGGCTCACTGGCGACGAGCTCGCAGCCCAAGGTCTGACAGCCGAAGGTCTGACAGCCGAAGGTCCGACAGCCGAAGGTCTGACAGCCCAGGTCTGACAGCCGAAGGTCCGACAGCAGCCGAGGTTCTGCCGGCCGAGGGTCTGACCGTGACCGTCGCGTCCCCGGTTCCCGTGCGCGTCAGTCGTCGTCCTCGGGGGTGCTGTCCCGGGGCGGCTGGTCCTTCGGCGAGGTCCGGTCCTCGGGGGCGGTCCGGTCGTTGGGGGCGGTCTGGTCCTTCGGAGTGCCGCCGGCGAAGCCCCCGAACCCGCGCCGCACCCGCCCGCCGAGGTCACCCGCGCCCCCCGCGATGTCGCTGACCAGTTTCATCAGCGGGTCCTTGGAGTTCTTGACGTCCGTGGCGTAGCTCGCCGCCGACTGCCGGAAGGAGTCCGAGACCGAGGTCTCCTTGTCCTCGGTGCGCCGCGGATAGTGACCGTCCATGATCCGCTGGTAGTCGCGGGACTCGGCCCACTTCTTCAGCTCGGCGGCCCGCACGGTGGTGAAGGGGTGCGTGCGGGGGAGGGTGTTGAGGATCTTGAGCACGGAGTCGCGCAGGTCGCCCCCGGCTTCGTACTCCTCGGCCTGCTCGAGGAACGCGTCCACGTTCATCTCGTGCAGGTGATTGCCTCCCGCGAGCTTCATCAGGCCGCGCATCGAGGCCTTCAGGTCCTGCCCGACGAGGAGCCCCGCCCGGTCGGCCGACAGCTCCGACTTGCGGAACCACTCGCGCAGCGCGGTCACGATCGCCATGATCGCGATGTTGCCCAGGGGGATCCAGGCCACCCGGAGCGCCAGATTGGTCAGGAAGAGCAGGATCGTGCGGTAGACGGCGTGGCCGGAGAGCGCGTGGCCGACCTCGTGCCCGACGACGGCCCGCATCTCCTCCTCGTCCAGCAGCTCGACGAGCCCGGTCGTCACGACGATGATCGGCTCGTCCAGGCCGATGCACATCGCGTTCGGCTGCGGGTCCTGGGCGACGTACATCGGCGGGACCTTCTCCAGGTCCAGGATGTGGCAGGCGTCCCGCAGCATGGTGTTGAGGTGCGCGAACTGTGC